>JBDTRQ010000216.1:0-19856 GCA_039931535.1 Ignavibacteriota bacterium | reverse complement strand
GGTGAGGCAATTACAACAGCAAGTGATGTTTATTCACTTGGAATAATTTTATATAATCTTTTAACCGGGCACAGTCCATACAAAATAAAAAGTGTTTTTCATTCTGATATCAGACAGATCATTACACAAACAGAGCCTACAAAACCAAGTGAAATAATTTATCAAGCAATAGAAAAAGAATCTGGTGAAGAAAAAATTAAGATTGAACCTGAATCGTTAAGCAAAACCAGGGAAGCAAGTATTGATAAACTTCATAAAAGGTTAATTGGTGATATCGACAATATAATTTCAACGGCGATACGGAAAGAAAAGGAAAGAAGATATTCTTCCGTTGAAAATTTTGCTGATGACATAAAAAGATATTTAGATGATAAACCGGTAAAAGCACATCAAGATTCGGTTTTATATCGAACAAAAAAATTTGCTGCAAGAAATAAGGCTCTTGTTATTCCTGGTATAATAATTTTTATAGTTATTAATCTTGGAGTTGCAGGCTTTTTATGGCAGGGATACATTGCTGCTAAGGAAAGAGATATTGCAAAATCGGAAGCAGAAAAATCAAACAGGATAAAATCTTTTTTATTAAATATGATTTCTGCACCCGACCCGATAAAAAAAGGCAGCGAGGTAAAAGTTATTGATGTTATTCAAGATGCATCCAGCAAACTTTCATTTGAGTTATCAAATCAACCGCAGATTGAAGCTGAAATAAGAACGATGCTTGGTAATACTTATCAGAATCTTGGAATATATGATTCCGCTGAAACAGAATTATTAAAGGCGGATAAAATTATTAAAAAACTTTATGGAGTAAAGAGTAAAGAAGCTGCAATGAGTACAAAATCACTCGGTTTGATTTATCACTATGAAGGTGATTATGAAAAAGCAGAAACATATTATAAAAACTCACTCGATATGCTAAAGTCAATCGAGACTAAACCATCGTTTGACAGAGCGATTGTATTGGATACTTACGGTACGCTGATGACAGACAAAGGTGATTATGAAAAAGCTGAACAATTAACTGAAGAGGCTTTAAAGATTGCAGAATCTATTAAAGGGTCTGATGATGTTGATGTCGCACAAATAAAAAATAATCTTGCCACATCGTATAATTATCTTGGAAAGTTGGATGCGGCTGATTCGCTTTACAAAGAAAGTCTTAGAGTTTTTAGAAAAGTTTATGGAAATTTTAGCATCAGGGTTGCAAGCAGTCTTAATAATCTTGCTTTTATTTATATCTTCAAAAAAGATCATTCTAATGCGTTACCACTTCTTATAGAATCTTTGAACATAAAGAAAGAAATTCTTGGTGTAGATCATCCTGATTTGATTTTAGCTTATTCAAATGTTGGAAGCACTTATTTTAATATTAATGATTACAACAAAGCAGAAGAGTTTATGAATGCCTCTATTGAAGTAGGATTAAAAAACTATGATGAAGAAAATATAAATCTCAGCCGATCATATATATGGTATGGCAGGGCGTTAGAATCAAACAATAAAATTGATAAAGCAATTTATTATTTACGAAAAGCTTTTAACATCCGTAAAAAAGAATTTGGGGATAAAAATAATTTAACATTAACTACTCAAGCACTTTACGGACAATCACTTTTAAATGCCGGTAAATTTGTTGAAGCAGAAAAACAATTAGTTGAAAGTTTTAATGGGTTAAATAAAACAATAGGAATTGAAAAAGATGCCACACAAAAATCTCTCGCATCGCTTGTGCAATTGTATAAGGCATTAAGGAAAAAAGATAAAATTGAATTTTATTCCGGATTGATTATCAAAAAGGAAAGTAACTCTTAACTCAACGTCTTGTTGATCTTATCGAATCTTTTTTATTTTCCAACTATTGACAAGCCCCGATTATTCCGCTATTTTCATCCCCACGTTGCACTATTATTATAACTATTATCTAATTTTATGCACCAACTCACTCAGCAGAACGTAACATTATTATTACAAAATTGTATCGACGGGAAAAAAGGGGCTGTTGATGAATTGCTGCCACATGTTTACAAAGAGTTAAGAGTAATTTCATCAAAATATCTTCGCGATGAATATCGCAATCACACACTTCAAACCACAGAGCTTGTTCACGAAGCTTACATTAAACTTGTTGGCGATCAAAATATTAACTGGCAAAACAGAGCACATTTTTTTGGGATAGCTGCACAATCAATGCGACAGATTCTTGTTGATCATGCACGAAAAAGAAAATCATTCAAACGCGGTGAAGGCAAATCCAACATTCCCCTTGATGAAGTTTTAGAAATATCTGATAAATCCGATGAGCAAATTATTGCGCTTGATGAAGCGTTAATAAAATTAGAGTTAAAAGATGAAAGATCGAGCAAACTTGTTGAGCTAAGATATTTTTCTGGTTTAACAATAGAAGAAACTGCTGAAGTTCTACACATCTCACCCGCTACCGCAAAACGCGATTGGAATTTTGCTAAGGCGTGGCTGTACCGAGAAATTGCCAACGTATAATAATCAATAGGATTTTTTTTGAATCAGGATAAATTTTTAAAAGCCAAACAAATTTTTGATGACGCATTAAACCTTGATGCATCACAAAGAAAAATTTTTCTTGATGAAAAATGCGGCGATGATATTGTATTAAAAAAAGAAGTTTTATCCTTATTAAACTCTCTTGAAAATACAATTGATTTTTTAGAAGCGCCACTAACTATTTCAGAAGTTGATAAAGATATTTTTTCTGACCCGTACATCGGAAAACAAATTGGCAGTTACATAATTGATGGTGAAGCCGGTGTTGGCGGAATGGGAATTGTTTACACCGGAAAAAGAAATGATAAAGAGTTTGAACAAAAAGTTGCGATAAAAATTTTAAAACACGGAATTACTTCCGAGTATCTTTTAAAGCGTTTTCAAATCGAACGGCAAACTCTTGCATATCTTCAACATCAAAACATTGCACGGCTTTTGGATGGAGGCAGAACTTTAGACGGACTTCCCTATTTGGTTATGGAGTTTATTGATGGTATTCCGATTACTGAATATTCTACTCAGAATAAATTAAATATTGAAGAGCGATTAAAACTTTTTAGAGAAGTTTGCACCGCTGTTCAATACGCACATCAAAATCTGGTTATACATCGTGATTTAAAACCCGGGAATATTCTTGTTGCAAAAAATGGCATCCCAAAACTTTTGGATTTTGGAATTGCAAAACTTATCGATGAAGATTTGGTTGATAGTAATGAAAGTTTAACACGTACTGGTGTTTGGCACTTAACCCCCGAGTATGCAAGTCCGGAACAAATTAAAGGCGAAAAAATTACAACTGCAAGTGATGTTTATTCGCTCGGTGTTTTGCTTTATCAAATTTTAACCGGAGTACAGCCTTATAAAATTTCCACAAATTCACATGCGGCAATTAGCAAAATCATAACAGAAGAGAATGTAAAAAAGCCAAGCGAACGTGTTCTTCAAATTATAGAATCACATAAGCAAAAAGATTTTCTAAATTCTGGAAAATATTCTAATTCTTTAAAAGGAGATTTAGACAATATTATCTTAAAAGCAATGCACAAAGATCCTGCACGCAGATACGCTTCTGTTGAACAGTTTTCGGAAGATATTAGAAGGCATCTTACCGGGCTTCCTGTAATAGCTCAAAAAGATTCAAATGCATATAGGCTATCAAAATTTATTCAGCGGCATAAGGTTGGCTTTGTCGCTTCAGTTGGATTTATTGTTTTTCTAATAGCAAGTTTAATTGCAATAATTTGGCAGGCAAACATTGCCGCGGCAGAAAGGGATAATGCAAAACTTGAAGCACAAAAAGTTGAAAGTGTAAATAATTTTTTGCAGGAAATGCTTTCTTCCGTTGATCCAACCGAAGTAGGAAAAGATGTAAAGGTTTATGATGTTTTAAAGAAAGCATCTGATGTTGTCGGAACTAATTTTAACGGACAGCCTGAAATTGAAGCAGCAGTTAGGAAAACAATCGGCAAAACACTCGTTAGCCTTGGCGAGTATGATGAAGCAAAACCACATCTCTTTAAATCACTTTCACTAAATGAAACCGTGTATGGAAAAGAAAGTTTTAGAACTGCAGAAAGTCTTCACGAAATTGCTTTGTATTATGATTGGCTGGGCGATTTGAATTTATCAGATTCGTTTTATGTAAAGAGTATTTCGATCTTTAGAAAAGATAAAGATACACCACCCCGCGCAATAGCTAGCGCTTTAAATGATTATGGAATTATAAAACAAGAACAGGATAAATATCAGGAATCTTTAGCGCTGCTTAATGAAGCTTATAAAATTTTTGTAGATAAATTTGGCGAAAAAGATAGAGACGTTGCAAGTACATCAAATAATTTAGGTATTACTCTTGATGGATTAAACAGAACTGATGAAGCAGAAAAATATTATAAAAAATCTTTAGATATTTATTTAAAACTTTACGGACCAAATCGACCTGAAATGGCAACGCTTTATAATAATTTAGCTTACATATACATCAACAAAAATAATTTATCTGAAGCTGAAAATAGTTTTAAAAAATCACTTGAACTTAAAATCAAAACCTTGGGCATCAATCATTCGCTTGTTGGATTAGCATATATAAATCTTGGCGCTCTGCAATTTACAATGAAAAACTACAAGTCATCAGAATATAATTTGCTTGCATCGATCAAGAATTTTAAAACTTCTTTAAACGATAATCACGTTTGGGTTGGCTTAGCAGATTTTTGGTATGGTAAAATCCTTATTGAAAAAACATTGTATAATGAAGCTGAAATGTATATCAGAAAGGCTCTTGCGATATACAATAAAAATTATTCCCCGGACCATTCTAATGTTATTTCTGCATATGCTGAACTTGGTATTGTAAAATTTCATCAAAAAAAATATGCTGAAGCTGAAAAATTACTTGTTGATGGGTATGAAGGAATTAAAAAAATAAAAGGTGAAAGTAATTTTAATACGATAAGAATACTTGAATACTTAGTTAAGTTTTACCAAGAAACTAAAAACACGGCTAAACTAAATTATTATAAAAATCTATTAGTCGTTTCTAAAAATAATCAGTAAATATTTTACGCTCATCCCACTTTCATTATTTGAGTAGAGATCACAGCTTTCACAAAGATGTCATCTAACTTAAAAAACTAATTTTTATAATACTGCATTGCTTCCGGTAAAAATTTTTTAATATCAGCAATTCTTGTTTTGTTAGATGGGTGAGTACTTAACCATTCAGGCGGCGCACCTCCTCCGCTATTGGCTGCCATTCTTGTCCAGAAATCCACAGCGGCATTTGGATTATATCCAGCCATCGCCATAAATATCAAACCTAAATGATCAGCTTCACTTTCTTGAGTTCGACTGAATGGAAGCATAACACCCAGAGTTGTTCCAACGCCATAGGCTGTCATAAAAATATTTTGTGTTGTTTCAGGCTCATTTTTTAATGCAACGGAAAGTGCAACTCCGCCAAGCTGCTGCAATAAACCTTGACTCATTCTTTCTCCGCCATGCTGAGCAATTGCATGTGCAATTTCATGCCCCATAACAACAGCTAAACCTGTTTCATCTTTTGTGATAGGAAGAATGCCTGTATAAACAACAACTTTTCCACCGGGCATACACCATGCGTTTACTTCCGGACTTTCAACAACATTAAATTCCCAGGCGTAACCAGCAAGTTCTTTAGACAAATTGTTTTGTGCAAAATAGGTTTCTACAGCATGCTGGATTCTTACACCAACACGTTTAACCATATCAATATCAGATTTATTTGAACTGAGCTTATTCTGCTGCAAAAATTCTCCGTATTGCGCAAAACTCATTGCATTAATTTCACTTGCAGGAATAAGACTTAGCTGCGATCTTCCAGTAATCGGAACAGTTGCACAGTAATAAACTGTTAACGCAAGCAGAATAATTGGAACAAATACTTTTAATGCTTTCATTTTAAACCTTAAATTTGATAATATTTTATTGATCAACATCGTTTTCTATCGGAAATATATAAACATGTTTATAATACATCAATCCATCAAAAGGATGAAAAAAGAACTACATCCTTTAGATGTGCTATTTTCATATTTATAATTTAAATATATGAATCAACAAGCAAAGATGACATCTTTCAAAAAGATGTCATCTTTTAGTAAATTACTAAACAGCGACCGGAGTTTCAAGATTGCGTAAAGCTGTGTAAAGTTCTTTATCCGTTAATTCGTGATCTTTCAACTCTCCATTAAAGTAAGCTTGATAAGCGCTCATATCAAAATAACCATGTCCACTAAGATTGAATAAAATAGTTTTTTGTTTCCCTTCAACTTTTGCTTGCTGTGCTTCTCGGATAACCTGCGCAATTCCGTGTGTTGCTTCGGGTGCAGGAATTATTCCTTCAGTTTGTGCAAACTTTACTCCAGCTTCAAAACATTCAATCTGCTGAACTGCTTTTGCTTCAATCAATTTATCTTTTAGTAATTGGCTAACAATTGCACCAGCACCATGATAACGTAATCCACCTGCATGAATAGGCTCCGGAAGGAATGTATAACCAAGCGTGTACATTGGAATAAGCGGAGTTAATCCTACTGCATCACCAAAATCATATCTAAATTCTCCTTTAGTAAGTTTTGGACACGATGCTGGTTCAACAGCAATGCAGCGTACATTTTTGCCTTCTTGAAAATTGTAACGCAAAAACGGAAATGCAATTCCCGCAAAGTTTGATCCTCCCCCAAATGGTGCAACAACAATATCCGGAAAATCACCAGCCATTTCTAACTGTGTTATTGCTTCCTGTCCAATTACTGTTTGATGAAGAAGTACATGATTTAAAACGCTTCCAAGCGCATAGTTTATGCCTTCGGTTGTTGCTGCTCTTTCAACAGCTTCCGAAATTGCAATGCCCAAACTGCCGGGAGAATTTGGATCCTGCTCTAAAATTGATCTGCCGGAGTTTGTATTTCTGCTCGGCGATGCAATTACAGTTGCGCCCCACGTATTCATCATAACTTTTCTGTAAGGTTTTTGATCATAACTAATCTTTACCATATAAACCTCGCAGCTTAATCCGAACTTTTGACACGCAAAACTTAAAGCACTTCCCCACTGCCCTGCCCCTGTTTCTGTTACCAATCCTTTTGCACCTTCCATCTTATTGTAAAATGCCTGTGCAATTGCTGTGTTTGATTTGTGCGATCCAGCAGGACTAACACCTTCGTACTTGTAATAAATTTTAGCTGGTGTATCTAAAGCTTTTTCTAATTCAAAAGCGCGGTAAAGCGGCGTTGGACGATACAGCTTATAAATTTTTCTTACTTCATCAGGAATTTCAATATATCTTTCTTTAGATACTTCCTGTTTAATTAATTCCATTGGAAATAATGCGGCTAAATCCTGCGGACCAATTGGCTGCTTCGTTCCCGGATGAAGCGGCGGAAGCATTGGGTTTGGCATATCAGCCTGAATGTTGTAATAATTTTGCGGCATTTCAGATTCGTTTAACAGAATCTTTTTTGATGCACTCATAGAGCACTCCTTTAAAATAAATTAATGAATAGTACTTAGTGATTAACTAAGATTTAAAAAGATAGTACGGATTTTTAAAGTATGTAATAGATTAAAGGCGCCAACGCCAGGTTTGACTTGCTGAAGAAGTTGAGAAGTTATATGTAAGTTTTTTGTTAAGCATTTTTGTTTTGATTTCTATTGCAAGATAATTTTTGATATTAGTAATGTCAAGTAAGTTGATAGTTGTTTTTCATAAAATTTTCGTAGAACAGTTCGCCGCGGCGAATCAGTCTGTTTCTGGTTACAATATTACTCCCAATAGTACAACAGAATGAATTCTGTTTTACGGAACTCAGTCCAAAATATCTTAGTATATTTGCACATAATCATTAAGAAATTTTAACCAGAGGAATAAATGCAAATAGGAATTGTTGGGCTGCCATTTACAGGAAAATCAACTCTCTTTCAAACGATAACAAAAACTTTACTCGATCCAAACGAAGTAACAAAATCAGAAGCTCATCAAGCTATGATTAAAGTACCGGATGCACGTTTGGATAAGCTGACTGAAATGTTTGTTCCAAAGAAAAAAGCTAACGCTACAATTGAAGTTGTTGATGTTGTTGGTTTGCAAAAAGGTGATTCAGGATCAACACAGTTTACAGGAAATTTTTTGGGCAAAGTAAAAACAAACGATGCTCTTGTTCAAGTGGTAAGATTATTTGAAAACGAAACTGTTCCCCACCCCGATGGCTCAATAAATATGATGCGAGATATAAATTCATTTGAGACAGAATTCATTTTATCTGATCTGGCAATACTTGAAAAAAGATTAGAGACAATTAAAAAACAGATCTTAAAAACACAGGATGAAAATCTTAAACGCGAGCTGCCTGTTCTTGAAAAATGTTATGAAATTCTTCAAACTGAAAAACCATTACGAGAGGCAGAGCTTACAAAGGATGAACTGCACATTTTAAAAACTTATCAACTACTTTCTGTAAAGCCGATGCTTATTGCTTTAAACTTTGATGAATCACAAATAAACGATACTGAAAAGTATATGGAAGAACTTGTTAAGCACAAACTCGGACACAACACAAAAGCATTATCATTCTTTGGACAGATAGAAAAAGAAATGGCTGATTTACCTGAAGAAGATGCAAAAATTTTTATGAATGATTATGGAATTTCAGAATCAGCTTTAGATAAATTAATTAGAGAGGCTTATGATCTGCTTGGATTGCAATCATTTCTAACTGCAGGAGAAGATGAATGCCGTGCCTGGACAATTAAAAAAGGAATGACTGCTCAGGAAGCCGCGGGAGAAATACATACGGATTTCTTTAAAAAGTTTATCCGTGCAGAAGTTGTGCACTACGATGATTTTATTGAAACTGGCTCATTTGCAAAAGCAAAAGAAGTTGGTAAGTGGAGATTAGAAGGGAAAGAATATATTGTTAAAGATGGCGATATAATTTCTGTAAGGCATAGTTAAGGATTTAAGGATCAGTTTATATGAAAGCCTCTTGTAAACTATGTCTGAAGGAAAGTGAATTAGAATATTCACACATCATACCAGAATATTTTTATAAAATGATGTATGATGAAAATCATCGCTTTATGGAAATATCACTTGAATCTGAAAAACTTGTTAAGTTTTATCAAAAGGGAGCTCGCGAGTACCTTCTTTGTAAAGATTGTGAGAACAAATTCTCCAAATATGAACGATATGTGAGTCAATTCTTTTATCACAAAGAGCTACAAGGAATTGAACATGATAGTAGGTCGTTTGTGTTTCAAGGATTAGATTATACTTTTATGAAACTCTTTCAGCTATCGATTTTATGGAGAGCAGCAGTTACAAAATTGAAGCTGTTTAGTGATGTGAAACTTGGTCCACATTCTGAAAAATTAAGAATGATGCTACTAAACGAAAATCCTGGAAATTATTATGAATATGGTTGTTTGCAGTTTGCAGTAATTATTGATAAGGATAAGCTGACTGATGGTTTAATAATGCCTCCGGCATTGTTTAGAGTTGAAGGTTATCGAATTTGTAGATTCACTTTTGGTGGAGTCATTTGGATCTATTTAATTTCGAATCATAATAATTTATTTCGCTGGAAAGATTTTTTTTTGCTCGAGAATGGAAATCTCACAATCTTCACCAAGTTTTTTGAAGATATAAAATATTTAATGGATTTTGGTAAAGTGTTAGTGAAAGAGGAAAAACTAAAAAAATATATTGATGAGTAATTTTACAAACCCAGTTCCTTAAAGAAACTGGGTTTGTTTTTATTATTCAGTAAAACTTAAACACTATGAATATTATATCCACCGCTGAACAGTGAACTAATGAAAGTCCACATTACTGCAAAGAAAATAATTGCAAGAACAATCATTATTAAAGCAAATATTAAAGAAGCCTGCGCCCATGTTTTTTTACTTGGATGTGTCCCATCACCAAAAGCCCAAACAAACAACATAATAAAACCAACAAGCGGAATTGCCTGAATAAGAAAAGTTATCAGCCAATCGCCAATGGACATAGGCTTGTAGTTAGTGTTAAATCCGGTATTCAAAGTATCCATCTTAACTCCTGAAAAAGTTTTTTAAAAGTGTAACTGATTATGCTCCGTACAAAATTAGACCTTTACTTTTTTAATCACAATGTTTTAGTAAAGGAGTTTGGGAATAATGGAATTTTGGGATCAGTAAATTTATTCCAACATTTTAATCGTTTTATTTAAGATTTCCATTTTTCCTTCACTCCATTATTCCATTATTCCAAGATTACTTTATAAAAAAGAACTGTTTACTTTCATAAAATATTATTCTTAAAAGTGGGAAAAGCACTTCGATTTATTTCTTCACATTTAAAATATTTGTTTGATTATCGCTCAAATTTTTTGTTTTTAGGCTTATTTGCTTGGTACTATAATTGGGTTAACATAGGCACATAAAATCCGAAAAAATTTCAAAATAATAACTTAACGGTATAAAAATGGACAGAAAAAAAGTAACAATCGATGGCAATGAAGCAGCCGCGTATGTAGCGTACAATACAAACGAAGTAATTGCTATTTATCCAATCACTCCTTCATCGAATATGGGCGAGTGGTGCGATGCTTGGGCTGCAGTTAACAAAAAAAATATTTGGGGAATGATCCCATCTGTTAGCGAACTTCAAAGTGAAGGCGGCGCTTCCGGTAGTGTGCATGGCGCACTACAAACAGGTGCACTTACAACTACGTTTACAGCTTCGCAAGGTTTGCTGTTAATGATTCCTAATATGTATAAGATTGCAGGTGAATTAACATCAACAGTATTTCACGTTTCAGCAAGATCAATTGCAGCTGCAGCACTTTCAATTTTTGGCGATCACTCAGATGTTATGGCAACACGCGCAACAGGATTTGGTTTGCTGTCATCAAACTCAGTTCAGGAAGTAATGGATTTTGCTTTGATTTCACAAGCTGCAACTTTAGAGGCACGCATTCCTTTCATTCACTTTTTCGATGGATTCAGAACTTCACACGAAGTAATGAAAATTGAAGAGTTAACTAAAGATGATATGAAAGCAATGATGAGTGATGATTTAATTATCGAACATCGTAATCGAGGTTTAACTCCTGATAGACCAGTGATGAGAGGAACGGCTCAAAATCCTGATGTCTATTTTCAAGGAAGAGAAACTGTAAATCCATTTTATATTGCTTGCCCTGCAATCGTACAAAAGCAAATGGATAAATTTGCAAAACTTACCGGAAGACAATATAATTTATTTGATTACGTTGGCGTTCCTGATGCAGAAAGAATTGTAATAATGATGGGCTCCGGAAGCGAAGCCGCAGAAGAAACTGTAAACTATCTTGTAAGCAAAGGTGAAAAAGTTGGTCTATTGAAAGTAAGATTGTACAGACCATTCTCTTTAGAACATTTTATTAAAGCACTTCCTAAAACAACTAAAACAATTGCAGTTTTGGATAGAACAAAAGAACCAGGTGCTGGCGGTGAACCACTTTATCTTGATGTTGTGAATGCGATTTCAGAAAAGTATATGGCTAGCGAGCTTCAATTTACTTATCCAAAAATTGTTGGCGGTAGATATGGATTATCATCAAAAGAATTTACACCTGCGATGGTAAAATCAGTTTATGATAATCTTTCAAACGAAAAACCCAAAGCTCATTTTACTGTTGGAATTATTGAAGATGTTACACACAGCAGTTTAGATTTTGATCCAACATTTTCAGTTGAATCGCCTGAAACATTCCGTGGTAAGTTTTATGGTCTTGGTGCAGATGGAACTGTTGGTGCAAATAAAAACTCAATCAAAATTATCGGCGAAGGAACAGATTATTTTGCACAGGGTTATTTTGTTTACGATTCAAAAAAATCCGGTTCAACAACTGTTTCGCATTTAAGATTCGGACCCAAGGAAATCAAATCAACTTATCTAATTAGGAATGCAAAATTTATTGCATGTCATCAGCAGGGCTTTTTAGAGCAGATGGATATGTTAAAAGATGCAAGCGAGGGCGCAACATTTTTGCTTAACACAAAGATAGATAAAGAACATGTATGGGATTCCATACCTGAAAAAGTTCAACGAGATCTTATCGATAAAAAAATGAAGCTCTATATTATTGATGCATACAAAGTTGGTGAAGCAACAGGAATGGGCGTAAGGATCAATACTATTATGCAAACATGCTTTTTTGCTATCTCAGAAATTTTTCCTCAAGCAGAAGCAATTGACTTGATTAAAAATTCGATCAAAAAAACTTATGGCGCAAAGGGTGATAAAATTGTTCAAATGAATTTTGATGCAGTCGATCAAACAGTTGCAAATCTTTTTGAGGTTACTGTTCCTAAAAATGTTACAAGCAAACTTCAGTTACAGCCGCCAGTATCCGGCAACGCTCCTGCTTTTGTATTAGATGTAACTGCAAAAATTATTGCCGGTGAGGGTGATTTACTACCTGTTAGCAAAATGCCTATTGATGGAACTTTTCCTCTTTCAACAACACGATGGGAAAAACGAAACATAGCATTAGAAGTTCCTGTGTGGGATATGGAGACTTGTATTCAGTGTAATAAGTGTGTTATCGTTTGCCCTCACGCAACAATACGCGCAAAAATATATGAAGAAAAAGATTTGAAGGATGCGCCTCCGACATTTAAATACACAAAATTCAAATCAAAAGATTACGGCGAAGATTTATACTACTCATTACAAGTTGCTGTTGAAGATTGTACCGGATGCGAAATTTGTGTGGATGTTTGTCCAGCAAAAAATAAAAAAGAAACAAAGCTAAAAGCTATTAATATGGCTGAGCAGCTTCCTATCCGTGAACAGGAAAGAGCAAACTGGGATTTCTTCTTTAACATTCCAGAACTTGATAGAAGAAAAGTTGCAGTTTCAAAAATTAAAGACTCACAATTCTTACAGCCGTTGTTTGAATTCAGTGGCGCTTGCTCAGGCTGCGGAGAAACACCTTATGTAAAATTAGTTAGCCAGTTGTATGGCGATAGAGCTGTTATTGCAAATGCAACAGGTTGTTCATCTATCTACGGAGGAAACCTGCCGACAACACCTTGGGCTGCTAATAAAGAAGGTCGCGGTCCTGCCTGGTCAAATTCTTTGTTTGAAGATAATGCTGAATTTGGATTCGGATTTAGATTAGCAATTGATAATCATAATCATCAAGCAAAAGAATTGTTAAAAGGATTGGCTTCTGAAATAGGCACTGATTTAGTTGATTCAATTATCAATGCAAAACAAAATGATGAATCTGATATTTATGATCAGAGAGAAAGAGTTGATGCATTAAAGAAAAAATTAGATGATATGTTAAAATCAGCCAACGGCAAAGCAAGTGAAATAAAACATTTAGTTAGTCTTGCAGATTATCTTGTAAAAAAATCTGTTTGGATTATGGGCGGTGATGGCTGGGCTTATGACATTGGTTACGGCGGTTTGGATCACGTTCTTGCATCAGGAAAAAATGTAAACGTACTTGTACTTGATACTGAAGTTTATTCCAACACAGGCGGACAGTGCTCAAAAGCTACTCCGCGTGCAGCAGTTGCAAAATTTGCAGCAGCAGGCAAACAATCAGCTAAAAAAGATCTTGGCTTGATGGCAATGACTTACGGAAATGTTTACGTTGCTAAAATTGCAATGGGTGCAAATGATCAGCATACATTAAGAGCAATACTTGAAGCAGAAGCTTACGATGGTCCTTCATTGATTATTGCATACAGCCATTGTATTGCACACGGAATAAATATGGGAACTGCAATGCAAAATCAAAAAGCTGCTGTGGATTCAGGACACTGGCCATTATATCGTTACCACCCTGATCTTGAAGCAGAAGGTAAGAATCCATTTAGACTTGATTCGAAAGGATTAAAGATTCCATTAAAAGATTATGCTTATATGGAAACGCGTTATAAGATGTTAACAAAATCTCATCCAACAGAAGCTGCTGTTATGATTAAAGAAGCACAGCAGGATGTTATAAGAAGATGGAAAGAATATGAGAGACTTGCAGCTTACGTACCTGAGAAATCAGAAAAATAATTAATTGAACTCATTCCGTTCTTTTTTATAAAAGGCGGAATGAAATTTTATGAAATTGAAATAAGAATTAGTTAAGGAAAATAAAATGGATATTACAACAACTTATTTGGGATTAAAATTAAAATCACCCATTGTCTCTTCTGCTGGTCCGTTATCAGAAAAGATTTCAAACATCAGAGAGATGGAAGATGCCGGCGCAGGCGCAGTTGTTCTTTACTCGATCTTTGAAGAACAAATCGAACATGAACAATTGGAATTAGATTATCATACATCTGCACATACAGAAAGTTTTGCAGAAGCAACTTCATATTTTCCGGAACCATTTGATTATAAACTTGGTCCTGATGAATATTTAAATCACATCCGCAAAGCAAAAGAAGCGGTTGATATTCCGATCATCGCAAGCTTAAACGGTAAATCAATAGGTGGATGGACAGAATATGCAAAGAAGATGGAACAGGCTGGCGCAGATGCACTTGAGTTAAATATTTACTTGCTTCCAACTGATGTAAAAAAACCCGGAAGTGAAATTGAAAAAACATACATTGATATTGTTAAAGCTGTTAAATCAACAGTTAAAATTCCTATTGCAGTTAAGATGCATCCATTTTTTAGTTCAACAAGTTATATGGCAAAAGAACTATGTAATGCCGGTGCTGATGGATTGGTAATGTTTAATCGTTTTTATCAGCCTGATATTGACCTTGAAACTCTTGATGTTGTGCCGAATGTAATTTTAAGCACACCAATGGCAATGAGATTACCATTAAGATGGATTGCGATGATATACGGAAAAGTTAATGCTGATCTTGCAGCAACAAGCGGAATCTACACTGCCGAAGATGTTTTGAAAATGGTTATGGCTGGTGCAAAAGTTACACAAATGCTTTCATCACTATTAAAGTTTGGTGTTGGGCACATTGCAGATGTAACTACAAACTTAATTGCGTGGATGGAAGAAAAAGAATACGAATCAATTGAACAAATGCGCGGAAGTATGAGTTATATGAATGTTGATGATCCTGCAAAATTTGAACGTGCAAATTATATGAAGGTACTTCACTCATATAAGTAAGAATTAACATAGTCATCCCGAGCGAAGCTTGCCTACCGGCAGGGAGGACGAGGGAGGGCAAACAAATTACATCCATTGCCGGCTGATGCCCAGAGGAGAGTCCTGATCTTTAACGAAGCAGAATGCGAATCAACCGGCAGTGGATTTTTTCTTTTAACTACGGTTGAATTCACTTTGTGTGTAATGCTTCTCCTAAACTAAGATTTAAAAAATCCTTTTCTAAGCACCAAATGGAATTATCCTACATTCTCAATTCTCTATCAATCTTATCTTTTAAAATAATCTTGATGAGAGATTGATATGGCACGTCTCGTTTATTAGCCAGAGTTTTTAAATCGTCAAAAAGTGATTCGGGTAATCGTAAGGAAATAGTTTTGGTTGATGGTTTTAAATTAGGGAAAGCCCTTTTTTTAGCCTTCTCCCAATCAATATAATTGACTGAATCTTCCTTTAACCAGAATTTTCTTTCCTGCTCATCAGAACAAAAATTAGGAATCTTTTTTAACTTCTTCATTATAAATTTCTCTTTCTTTATTATTCATGTCACGTGATGATATTACACGCACTAAATTTTTCCTAATTGTAAAAACTATAAATAAATGTCTATCTTGGTCTGTTCTTCCAAGTAAATACCATCTATTCTCTGATGATGAATGTTTCGTATCATCAAAAACTATAACAGGCTGATTAAAAAAAACCTGTTCACATTCAGCGTTTGTTATATTGTGCTTCATTAGATTCTTGAATTCATTCCCAGAATCCCATATTCAGCTCATTAAAACATACGCAGAATTATTGCAAGAAAATTAAAATATAAAAGTGTTTTTATGTGACACTAACCAATCTTTTATTGAACTTATCTCTCTATCTTTTGTTTCAATAAAAAAATAATTAATACTATGGCGATATTCTTTATAATTTTCTTAACGGTTTACACCTCTCTAAACTTTTATGTGTTTATTCGCGGCTGGCAAGTTATTTCTGCTTATCCTGTATTAAAGCCTATTTATGCATTTTTTTTTGTTCTTATTGCTTACGGATATGTTCTGGCAAAAGTGCTATATAAATACTTATCACCTTTAGCTTATGATATTTTACTTGGTGTTGGGGCAATATGGGTTGCGTTCCTGGTGTATTTTCTTCTCTCAATTTTATTGATTGATATTTTAAGATTGTTTAACGGGTGGTTCCATTTTTTCCCTTCTATCATTACAGACAATTATGAAACAGCAAAAAAAATTACTGCAATAATAGTTGTTGGTTTAGTAAGCTTGATTGTTTTGCTTGGAAACTTGAACAAGAGAAACATTGAGATTAGAAATCTTGAAATAACAATCCCAAAAGGTGAAAGCAAACTTGATGAATTAAATATTGTTATGGCTTCTGATATTCATCTTTCTCCAATTGATGGCGAAAGATTACTTGAAATAATTGTGGATAAAATGAATTCGCTTAATCCTGATATTATTTTATTGGCGGGAGATATTGTTGATGACAAAGCAAAAGTTTTAGACGAAAGCGGTATTGGTGAATCATTTAGAAAATTAAAATCTAAATACGGTGTTTACTCAATTAATGGTAATCATGAGTTTATTAATGGGGTAGATTCCTGTGTAAAGTTTGCGGAAAAATTTGGTATAAAATTTCTGCGTGATTCTTATGAGCTAATTGACAGCAGCTTTTATTTGATAGGGAGAGAAGATGGTTCAATGCTGCAATTTACAGGCAAACAAAGAAAATCTTTAGAAGAAATTGTAATTGATATTCCAAATAACTATCCAAAAATTTTATTAGACCACACACCATTTAAATTAGAACAGGCGCAGCAAAACAAAATGGATTTACAGCTTTCCGGACATACACATAATGGACAAATCTGGCCGGCAAATCTTATTACAAAAATGATATATGAAATAAGCTGGGGTTACAAGAAAAAAGGAAACACACATTACTATGTTTCATCCGGTGCAGGCACTTGGGGTCCACCTGTTAGAACCGGAAGTAGATCTGAGATTGTGAATATAAAAGTTAAATTTGAATAAAGATTGTTATATAAACCCAATTCCTTAAAGGAATTGGGTTTATAATTTTAAATCTTATCTAGAAAACAACTGTCATTCCAAATTTAAACTGATCGTAAGCTAATGATGGGGCACTTGGGAATGGCCAATTCATTTTTTTCTGTCTTAATTCGTAAATGCCGTAAGCCAATCCATTCTTTAAAAGAAAGTTTACAATTGGTCCCGCTGCTGGTGATGATTTGAAAACTTCGCCAATAAAACCATCGATCAAACCCTGTGCGGCAACTTCAATTAATGCACTTCCTGCCCATTTCCAGAATAAGTGTCTTTGAAAAACAATTGATCTTTCGTAACCCGCATCAAGCATAAGATTATCAATTACTTTTACCCTAACTCCGCCTTCGCTGCTAGTTCCAAATCTAAATGATTCATCATACAAATTTAAAATATCTACTTCGGGATCAGGTGCAAATGTTCGTATATCTGGAGAAGTAAAATCTATATTAGACCAATTTAAAGTATAACCATAATATGGAATGACTGCAGTGTTTTCTCCAATTTTGTACCCGTAACCGCTCGATGTTCCAAAGCCAAAGCGCCACATCTCAGATTCTAAATCAGTTCCGTTAGATTTATTTCCGGCAAGCTTATTAGATTGATTACTTAGGTACAAAAATTTATAGCTATGTTTGGTAATATAATCAGTTCTCCATGCGTCACTATCTCTTAAATAACCTAACTTAAGTTCTATCAATCCTGGATCAACAAATTGGGTTTGTAAATATTCTCTGTTCATTTTTACTAATCCATACTGTAAAGAAATTGCTGGATGAGTGTTATGAAACCCAAAATCTAATTCCCAATCTTCAAAGTCATCCCAATCTTTCCAGCCCCAATGCCATTTCCAATTATCATCAATATTGGTTGAATCTTCTTGGGAAAATATGTTGGGAGAAAGAAATAATATAAAAGCTATAAAAAGTAAATTACTTTTATTCATTTAAAGCCTCTTAAAATTAAAATTATACAGAAATAAAATTCAACTATACATTTTGACAAATTGAGCTATAAAAAAGTTTACTTGATTCATCTTAAAAATATCATAAATTTTTCTGTCTGATCACTTATTTATCATAAAGAATAATTTAGATTGATAAGTGGTCGTTAGTAATTATGTGTGGATTATAGATTTACCCTAACCTTCCTTATTTTTGGAAAAAACAATAAAATAATTAGAACTTATGCTTGATATCAAAACAAAAGAAAACCTGTATAAAATATCTCGTTTGAATAAAAACTATCCTAAATACGACGAGATAATTAAACTGCACAAAGAAGCGATTGATGAAGGAAATGATATTTACATTGATCCCGATACTGGGTTTGCAGTTTTAACAGCGGAGTTTTTACTAAAGCGCGGATATTGCTGCGGCAGCGGATGCAGGCATTGTCCGTATGATGAGAAAGCTTAATAAATAAGCCATCTGGTGATCGCTTATTTAATGCTTAATTTTTAGTGCTAAATATTCAATTATTTTAGAAGGATCATTTTTTTTGTTTCTACAAAGTTACCTGCCCCGCCCGTGGCGGATAATTGATAGAAATAAACTCCTGAAGAAAGTTTTGAAACTCCGCCTGTTGTGGAAAAATCAATTTCATACCTTCCTGCATTTCTATATTCATTTACAAGTGTTGCAACCTCATTTCCAAGAATATCATACACCTTTAATGTTTGCCAACTGCTAATTGGAGATTGCCAACTGATTTTAGTACTTGGGTTAAATGGGTTTGGGTAGTTTTGCTCTAATTTAAATTCTGTTGGAGCGTAAATATTCTCATCATCTATATTCGTCAGAGTTGTATCTCCATAAACTACACCGTTAATTATGCAACCTTTTAGAACTGATTGACTGTAATCAAAATCCCAATCATAGAAGACACTGTCTATTCCGAAATTCTCGACTAACCCGTATGAATAGCTGGATAAGAATTCTGTGCGAAATACTTTTTTATTTTTATAATTGCCAAAAATATTGATCAAGGTTTGCTCATAAAAGATTACATCAGGAATATAACTATAAGGAGCCCGCCATCTGCTGCTTAAAATTGTATCATTCACTTCGGCAAGAAGATTATCAATCAAATATTCTTCTTCTCCAGCAGGTGGTGCATTAAAATTATATCTATACACTAATCCATTACTTGAATCAATTCGTTCAAATAAATAATTTGTATCATTCATTGTCGTTTCATCAAACAACTTAAAGTATCTTTTTCCGTTTGAAAGTATTGTGTCTTTTAAAACTTCTCGAATATTGAAATCGTAAGCGTATGTCGATGGAAAGCCATTAAGATTTGCAATCGTTTCAAGGTAAATCCATTTGTTACCAATAGCAAGCGGATAATAATTCAGAACTTCTTCCGGGATTGAAAGAGATTTAATTATAGTTATCGAGTCGTTGGTAATTTCATAGAGATTATATTTTGTTGCAGTATAAAGTTTATCGGAGTTTGGTTTTTTATAAATTCCATTGACTTTGGTAACAAACCCTGAATTATATTCAAGATTAATGATTCCAATAAGTTTGTTTATTCTGTTCATCCCTTTTATGAAGGTCAAATGGAATATTCTAATTATTGTAGTTGCTCT
>JBDTRQ010000215.1:0-3567 GCA_039931535.1 Ignavibacteriota bacterium | reverse complement strand
GACGGCAAAATAATTTTTTATTGTTTGAACGATGAAAAGGAAGAAAAACTTTTTGTCAATTTAGATCAGCACTTAAATAAAAATAATAATCAAAGTAGAAGATTAAAGAACCTTTTATCAAGTAAGATTACAAATTATTATGTTGAAAAATATAATTCATTCAAATCTTCATTTAATTCCGAATCACTTAAACCTGCTTGCCTGACAGCGTACAAAAGTATTTATAAAGAAATTCAATCACCGCCGCCAAAACTTTCCTGATATTTTATTTGCACTAAACAATAAACTTATTCAACAGATTTAAAATCTGATAAGATAATTACGTTTAATTTTAAAATACAGGAAGTTATGAAACAATTAATTTTAATATTGCTGATATTATTTTCAGTAAAGTTACTAAATGCGCAATCCATTATAGTTACAGATAATAAAACGGATAAACCACTTTCATTGGTTAACGTTTACAGCAGTGCTACTGGTACGAGCGCAATAACTAATGCAAAAGGACAGGTTAGTCTTCAATTATTTGAGAATGCGGATAGTCTTTCATTTACATTGATGGGTTATGAATATGTTACTTTAACAATGGAACAAATTAAATTAATGAACTTTACCATAAAGATGACAGAAAAAAGTTATACTTTGGGTGAAGTTCTTGTGCTTGGCAGAAATCAAAATCATGCGATGCCAAATACAATTGGAAAAGTTGATATGCTTGGTTTTTCTGATTTCAGGAGAAACAATGATATGTTTCTTGATAAAGCTTTAAATCTTGTTCCTGGAGTCAAGATGGAAGTTAGAAGTGCTACATCCCAGTCTCACATTTTAATACGTGGAATCGGCGGTAAATCAAGATTTGGGCTGCGCGATATAAAAGTTTATTATGATGGAATTCCTATTACAGATGCTGATGGAACAACTGCATTAAATGATATTGATTTTACAAGTCTCGGCAAAACAGAAATAATTAAAGGATCATCTGCCGGATTATACGGATCAAGTATTGGCGGAGTAATTAATCTGTTTTCTAAAAGAGCGCGCTATCAGGAAAAGGATTTTAATCAGTATGTAACCTTCGGTTCATTCGGACTACTTACTACAACCACAAACTTTAGAGCAGGCACTGATAGAGTTAATTTTTACACCAATTATAGTTATCAAAACCTTGATGGCTTCCGCGAGCATTCACATTCAAAAAAAGAATTTGTAACCTTTGGTGGTGATTTTTTTATTAGTAATGTACAAACTCTTTCACTACTTGTAAATTATGCACACGTAAATGATGAATTTGCAGGAGAAATTGATAGCCTGGATTACAATGATAATCCTACTGTTGCAAATCCATCTTATCCATTAAAAAATATTGGAATTAATTCTAATAGCTTTTTATTGGGTGTTTCTCACATTTATAAAATCAGTTCTATTTTTGAAAACACATCAAGCATATTTATGGGGCAGGGTCAATCACAAAGTCCTATTGAACCTTTCTTTAACAGATTAAGCCTCAGTAAAGTTGGCGCCAGATCAGTGTTTTCGGTTAATGCAGATTTAGGTATTACTAAATCAAACTTTGCTTTTGGCGGAGAGGTAATACGCAATTTTAATGTTGAAAAACATTATGCCTTTTCTCCATTTAATTCTAATAATGTTGGTGCAATTAATTCAGATAAGGAATTTGATTTAAAACAGTTCAATCTATTTGCTCAAGCAATGCTTGATTTTAACGAATCATTTTCACTTACGCTTAGCAGCGGATTTAGCTGGTCGAATTATTTTATTAAAGATAATTTAAAATCTGGTAATATTGATCTTACAAATGAAATGAATCTGGATGCGGTTTTTACACCGGGCGTTCTGTTAAATTATTCTGTCAACCAGGATGTATCACTTTATGCTCAGGTTAGTACTGGATATTCTCCACCTTCAGTTTCAGAATTATCATTATCGGATGGAAGTGTAAATACTTCACTTAACCCGGAAAAGAGTCTTAATTTTGAGATAGGTTCAAATGGAAATCTTATGGATAACAAATTCCATTATGAAGTAAGTTTATTTTATTTAAAGATTAAGGATTCATTTATCTCACAAACTGCAAACGGATTTACTCAATTTGTAAATGCAGGATCATCTGATAATAAAGGGCTTGAAGCATTGGCATCTTATAAATTGGTTGATAATCAGGATGAATTTATTAATCTGATCAGACCATTTGTAAGTTATTCCTATAACAATTTTAAATTTGTTGATTATAAAATTGCTGCAAATGATTTTTCAGGAAATGAATTTACCGGAATTGCTCCTAATTTATTGAATGCTGGCCTTGATGTTACAACCAGTCCCGGTCTATATTTTTATGCAACTTATAACTTTGTTGATAAACGACCATTGTTAGATAACAACACAAAGTATGATGCTGCCTACAGTGTTATTGATATGAAACTTGGCTTAAGAAAGCGGTTTCAAAAAGAGTTTACATTACAATTTTACGTAGGTGTAAATAATCTTACTGATGAAAGATACTCACCGACAATTGCAATAAATCAAGGGAGTAAATCTTCAAGAGGATTACCTGTCTATTATAATCCGGCTCCTGGTCGAAATTATTATGCAGCTTTTAATTTCGAGTATCATTTTTAATCTTGCTATATAACTTAAAAATTATTAAAGGCGATCATTTGATCGCCTTTTTTATTTTATAACACTTTGAAATAGTTGCAATTATATGTCAGATTTTGTGAAAAAATAATTACTTCTTTCATCCAATTACAACTGATTTGGCCGATAACTTTCCTGATAAAGTCAACTTGATTTTTGAAAGTTCTTATTAAAAGACTTAAAAAATAATTATTCAGAAAAACAAGTGTTAAATACACATTATCTAAATATAAATTTAAAAAAAATCTTTAACTCTGCTTGCATAAAAAATTGTTTAACCTGATATTTCTCATGTACTTTATTCAAACTTTTGCTATGCAGAAAAATTTTACTAATAAACTTATCTTAAATACACTATCCCTTAAATTATTTCAAGGAGAAAATATGATTAATCGTTACTCATTGCTTTCGTTTTTCATGCTGCTGCTTGTAACACTAACCTTTATGCAATCAAATGTTATTGCACAAGGCGTTACCACAGCCGCAATGAATGGAATGGTAGTAGATGCAAATGGAGCTCCATTACCAGGCGCTAACATTATTGCTGTTCATATTCCATCAGGAACACAATATGGAACTACTTCACGCGTTGATGGAAAATTTAACCTTAACGGATTAAGAACAGGCGGACCTTATACCGTTACTGTTTCCTTTGTCGGTTATAAACCGCAAGTTTCTGAAGGACAGATGCTTCAGTTAGGACAAAATCTAAAATTAGATTTTACATTATATGATGAAACTATAGAGTTTGGTGATATTACAGTTGTTGGTGAAAAGAACGCAATTCTTTCAACCAATAGAACTGGTGCTGAGCAAAATGTTACTGCAAGAGATATAGAACTTATCCCTTCAATCAGCAAAAACTTTGGTGATTTTGCAAAATTATCACCACAAGCAAACGGAAACAGCAGT
>JBDTRQ010000214.1:0-3317 GCA_039931535.1 Ignavibacteriota bacterium | reverse complement strand
ATCAGAATAACTATCAAACACAACATATGCTTCAGTTAAATTATCTATTTCAACTGCCATCACAAGCATTGACTTGGCTTTACCAAAATCCAAAAGTTTTTCGTCCGCATAAAGGTGGTCGGTATTGTCAATAATATAAATTCCCTTTTCAATTTCTTCTGATGCTTGTGTATATCGTTTTTTTAATTCTTCGGGTGAAAAGTTAACTTGTTCCAGATCTTTAATTTTGTATCCTTTAGTAAAGGCAACGTGAAATAAATCCTTTTTTTTATCTAACAAAAAGACCGCTGATTTTTCACCCTGAGGAATTACGGTAAAAGTTTGTTCAAGTAAAGAATTAAATAATTGATTAAGATCTTCGGCACGATTGATAACTTTTACCAACCTGTCAACAGTTTCAAGTTCTTCAGCCTGACTTTTAATCAACTCGGCTTCATTGAGTTTTGCTTTATTGCGTTCCTGCGTAATTATTTTTTTCCGCATCAACCTGTCTGTTAAAAAAATACCTGCGATAAACATTATGCCGTATGCAATAAATGCCCAGTTGGATTTCCACCAAGGAGGAGTTATAATGATGTCTAATGCAGTTCCTGTTTGATTCCAAACACCATCGTTATTGGCGCCTCTTACAAATAGAGTATATTCACCAGGGTCAAGATTTGTAAAAGTAACATCTCTTTTTGTTCCAAGCTGTATCCAATTCTCATTGTATCCTTGTAATTTATAAGCATAAGTATTTTTTGAAGAGCTATTAAAGACTAATGCCGCAAACTCAAAAGTTAAAATATTATCATCATAAGAAAGTGTTATTTCCGATTTCCCTGTTATACCTTTTTCATCAATCATAATTCCTTTATTGCCACTTCTATTATAGCGCTTAAAAGATGTGATGGCAATTTGAGGTATAAAAGAATTGAGCTTTATTTTATCTGGTTGAAAGCCCAAAATGCCACCAACTCCACCAAAGTAAAGCATCCCGCTTCTTTTACTTTTATACGATACATCTTCAAACTTACTTGTTTTAAGTCCGTCAGATTCATCAAAATTCCAAAATGTTTTTTTATCAGGATTAAACTTTGATAAACCATTAGCAGTTCCTAACCATAAATTACCTGATTCATCTTCAAGTATACTTCTCACTACATCATTTGATAGTCCATCGGCTTGGGAGAAAGTGATGAACTTTGCAGTTTCATCTTTGGAATCATCGGAAACGAATTTGTTTAATCCACCACCAAAAGTACCAATCCACAATGTCCCTTTTTTATCAACTAAGAGACTGCGGACATCATTATTACTCAAGCTGTTTGGATCGTCAAGATTATGTTGGTATCGTTTAAATTTCGGTTTATTTATTGAACCATCTTTACCTTGGGAATAATCAGAGATTAATTTATTAAGACCGCCATCCGAAGTTCCTATCCATAATTGACCTGGCTTGTCCTCAACTATGCTCATAATCCTATTATCGCTAATACTGTGTGGATCATACTCATCAAATTTGTAGTGCAAAAAGCTATCTGGTTTGCCATTAAGTCCGGGAATCAGTTTATTTAATCCTCCCTTCCAACTTCCCACCCAAAGCAAGCCCCTTGAGTCGGAAAATATTTTTATTATTTCACCACTGCTTAAACTATTCGAGTCCAAAGGGTCAAACTTGTAATGTAAAAAAGAATCTGAGTCAGGTTTATACTTATCAAGCCCAGAGGATGTCCCTACCCATATCGTACCTTTAGAATCTTGATGAAGGCTATAAACCAGTTTACCGCTGATGCTTGCCGGATCATTAGGATTGTGTTCATAATGTGTGGTCTTTTTTGTATATGGGTTGTACTTATCTAGACCTATTTCCGTACCGATCCAAATATTTCCGTCATTGGCTTCTAAAACACTTAAGGCATTCTTTCCGCTAATATTATATTCGGTTAAGGAGTTTTGATATTGACTCTCAAATCTATTTGCCGCCCCGCTATAAGTAAATAAACCATTAGAACTTGTTTCTATCCATATCATGCCCGATCTGTCTTCATAAAAATCAGTTATATCCGAAATGCTAAAATTATTGGGGTCAGAGGTGTTAACAGAAAAGTGTTCAATTGATCCGAAAGAAGCTTCATTCTCTTTAGGATTAAGCGTATAAATTCCATCTCCGTATGTGCCAATCCAAAATCTACCATCACTATCAAAGAAAATACTTTCTACTTGATCAAAGCGAAGTTTGGAAGGAAACGCACCGAATGGAAATTGATAAAGGAATCGCTCTGTTTTAGTATCAAACCAAAATAGCCCATGATAATAATCAACCATCCAGAGAATCCCGGGATGATTTTTATCCTCCATAATTTTATCCAATGAAAAAATAGTTTTGTTTACTCCTGTTTTAAATACTGGCTGAAACCGAACAATTTTTAAATTTTCTAAATAATTAATTGGTGCTTCAAGTTTGTTTAAAAAACCGTCTATTGTTCCAAACCAAATATTTTTAAAGTCGTCTCCATAAATAATCAGGATACCATTACTGCTTATGCTGGTTGAATCATTGGGAACATTCCTGATATTAATAAATTTTACACTATCAGGAGATGAAATCAATTTGTTATTATCAAGGACAGATATTCCTCCATCCTCTGTTCCAATCCATATCCTGTTTTTGCTATCTTCAAAAATTGAAATTATACGGTCTGAGCAAATACTATTATTGTCATTCGGGTTATGAAGAAAGTTTGTAAAATTTTTTTCGTTAGGATTGTACCTGCTCAGCCCACCGCCGAAAGTACCGACCCAAAGCACACCCTTATGATCTTCAAACAAAGTTCTAATTTTATTAATTCTTAAACTGCCGGGATCGTTTCGGATATTTTTATAGACTTTGAAGCTGTAACCATCATATCTATTCAATCCATCCCAGGTACCAAACCACATAAATCCTTTGCTATCTTGTAGTATTGCCCGAACCATATTTTCTGATAAACCATCCTCGACATCAAGGTGATTAAATCTAACACTTTGATTTTGTGCAAGTAAATGAGTGCTTATCAATACAACAATAATTATAATATATTTCGTCAATATTTTGTTAAAAATCATGATTGTTTAATAACTAAGTTTTAGGCAATGTTATAATAAACTCAGTAAACATGCCTTCCTTTGTCTCCACTTTAATTTCTCCATTATGCTCTTTTGTGATAATCTCATAACTAAGTGAAAGCCCAAGTCCGGTTCCTTCACCCGATGGTTTGGTAGTAAAAAAAGGATTAAAAATATTTTCTCTTACATCAGCAGGGATTCCATTTCCATTATCACCAATTCTTATTTCA
>JBDTRQ010000213.1:0-7074 GCA_039931535.1 Ignavibacteriota bacterium | reverse complement strand
ACAAATTTTTTGTTTTTCATACAGAGGTTTTAATGAGATTAAAATTATTGCCAGAAAATAAAGATTAGTTATTCAAAATTGAAGTGATTAAATGAAAAGAATTTTTATTTATGCTGAATAATACTTGTGATTAAAATTTATAATACTATATTTTTACTCCTAAAATAATCGGAAGGTATCATCTACTTTGTGCTGTTTAGTAAAAGCAATAAAGTTTTATAAATGAAAAGATTAAATACAAATCCTGCAAAGGATATAATTAAAGCAATGGGGATAGTGTTTGGAGATATCGGAACAAGTCCAATCTACACTCTTACTATAATTTTTACTTTAACAATCCCATCAAAAGAAAATGTTTTTGGAGTGCTTTCATTAATATTTTGGACGCTCATTACTCTCGTAACAATTCAATACGCCTGGCTTGCAATGAGCATGAGCACAAAAGGTGAAGGCGGCATTATAGTATTGAAAGAAATTCTCATCACAACATTAAAAAAAGGAAGGAAAGTTGGATTCGTTTCTTTTCTTGGATACATCGGAGTTTCTTTATTATTGGGCGATGGCGTTATCACACCTGCAATAAGTATCCTTTCCGCAGTTGAAGGTTTAAAACTAATTCCGGGATTTGAATCAACAGGATTACAAACAATTATTTTAGTTACATCCATTATTACTGTTTTGTTATTTGCTATTCAATTTAAAGGAACTTCAAAAGTTGCATTGTCTTTTGGTCCGATTATGCTGTTGTGGTTTATAAGTATTTTTCTTTCGGGATTTTTTTATTTGATTCACATGCCGGGAGTATTTTTAGCATTCAATCCAATGTACGCAATAGAATTTTTTATCCACAATGGGTTGCCCGGATTTTTTGTTTTAAGCGAAGTAATTCTTTGTGCAACTGGCGGAGAGGCGCTTTACGCTGATATGGGACATCTTGGCGGTAAACCAATTCGCCAAGCGTGGTCTTTTATTTTCTTCGCATTGATAGTAAACTATTTTGGACAGGGTGCATATATTCTCGAACATCACGATACAAAGCAGGTTCTTTTCAAGTTAGTAAGTACTTCTTCGGAATTTTTTTATGTCCCTTTTTTGATATTAACGTTGTTTGCAACAATCATTGCCTCTCAAGCAATGATTAGTGCAGTTATGTCACTAATATTTCAGGGGATAAACATAGGTATCTTTCCTTTGATGAAAATAAAATACACATCAACAAAATTGCGATCGCAGATTTACATTCCATCCGTAAATTGGCTTTTGCTTTTTGCAGTACTTTTAATGATAATGATATTTAAAGAATCAGCAAACCTTGCGGCTGCGTATGGACTGGCAGTAACAGCAACAATGTTTATTAGTTCTATTTTTATAGTTTCTATTTTATATAATCGAAAAGAATATGTTAAAATGTCTATCGCAATTTTTGTTTTGATGATCACTTCAGTCTATTTAGTTGCCGTTACACATAAGATTCACGACGGTGGATATTGGTCTATAATTATCGCGGCATTTGTACTTTTAGTTATGGGATTATGGATAACCGGAATGAACAGATTACGTAAATTTCTGCGATCTGTAAGTATGGAGGTTTTTGTTGAAAGCTTCAAACAGATTTATGAAACCGGAAATTATGTAAAAGGCGAAGCGATGTTTTTTACAAAAAATAATAGTGTTGTTTCCCCCTACATCCTTCACTGCATGTTTAGAGCTGGAATTATGTATGAGAAAAATATTTTAGTTTCAGTTGAAAACACAGATGTTCCCTATGGTGTAGAGCTTGAAAAATATGAAGAAGTTAGTCCAGGTTTATTTGTTGTATGGATTACTTATGGATATATGGAAGTTCCAAATCTTCCGGTATTATTTAAGGAGTGGAAGTTTAACGAAAAAGCCATATTTTACGGTGCGGAAGAAATCAAAACAAATAAATTTTTCTTAAAGTTTTTTATCTTGCTTAAAAAAATTGCACCTAACTGGGTTAGCTATTTTGATTTTCCGTACAATAAATTGCACGGAGTTGTAACCCGAATTGAAATTTAATTATCAAAAATACTGTTAAACTATTTTTATGAAAAACATTTACGTAGTATTTATACTGCTTGCAATCTCTAATCTAACTTGTGCACAACAAAATAAAGACACATTGTTCGTGGCGCATTGGAATCTGGAAAATCTTTTTGACACCATTGATGATCCTAAAACAGAAGATGAAGAATTTTTACCTTCAGGTTCAAAAGAATGGACTGATGAACGATTTGATAAAAAATTGTATAACCTTTCAAGAGTCATTCGTTCTATGAATGATGATAATGGACCTGATTTACTCGGTGTTTGCGAAGTTGAGCACCAGGCTATATTAGATACAATGATTTCAAAATTTCTTTCCGATAAATCATATAAAACTGCATATCTTGAATCACCTGATGGAAGGGGAATTGATAATGGAATAATATACAATTCCAATAGATTTAGATTGCTTAATGTAAAAGGTTTAACTATTGATATAGGCGGAGGATACAACACGCGCTTAATTTTAGAAGGGAAATTTTTATTTGAAACAAAAGACACACTTTACTTCTTTGTAAATCACTGGCCCTCACGAAGAGGAGGCGAAAGTGAATCTGAACCGAGAAGAATAAAAGCTGCAAAAAGTCTTCGCGAAGAAGTTGAATCGATTTTAGCAATTAATGGCAAAAGTAAAATTATAATTGTTGGTGATTTTAATGATGAACCAACAAACGTATCAATAACAGAATATCTAAAAGCTCAGCCGTTCTTTTGCGATTCATTAGACCTTGAAAATTTGCCGGAAGATTTTGGAACAGATTTATTTAATCTTTCGTATAAAGCCTGGTTTGATGGTTTAGGAAGTTATAAGTATAAAGATGATTTTAATATGCTTGATCAAATCATCATCTCAAAAGTTCTTTTATTAGAAGATGACTTAAAATATGTTTGCAACTCATTTGAGGTTTACAAACCATATTTAATGGTTACAAGAACAGGAAAATATCAAGGGACACCATTTCCAACATATGGTGGTTCAAGATATCTTGGTGGTTACAGCGATCATTTTCCGGTTATTGCAAAATTTTTAATCGAACAAAATTAGTAATGGATAATAAACTTATAATATTTGGTGCTAACGGTGCTTTAGGAAAAGGTGTTACAAAAACCTTGCTTTCAAAAGATTATGATGAAATCTATTTATTCGGTTCCAAACTCGATGAATCTATCTCCGATCCGAAAGTAAAACAGTTTATTGTAAAAGATTTAAGCGTAGAAAATAATGTATTAGCTGCGATGTATGAGATTAAAACGAATGAAAAGACTAAATTGTTTTTGTACTCAACTATCGGTGGATATTACGGTGGAACTTCGGTTTGGGAAACTGAAGAAGTTGATTTTGACAGAATGATGAATATGAATTTTAAAACTAATTTTTTTATTGCTAAACATTTTTCAACATTAGTTAAAAAGAGTTTAGGCGGATCGATATGTTTTACATCAGCATTTACAGGTAATCATCCGGAAAAATTAAAATTTGCTTATGGTGCTGCTAAATCAGCATTAAATTATCTTGTAAAAACATTATCACAAGAAGCAACCGAATTGAATTTATCTGTTAATGCAATTGCACCTTTTATTATGGATACAGCGGCTAATAGAGAATGGATCAAGAATGCAAATTACTCTTCGTGGATTAGACCGGAAGAAATTGGTGAGCTTGTTCATTCGCTATTTAAAAATTATAACTTTGTATCCGGCAACATAATCGAACTAAAAGAAAGATTTAATAAATAAAAATATCTGAGATTTCCAAATAATAAAGATCAAACTATTTTGTTGACTTTGTTTTTTGAAATACTTATTGTAGCTACACGTTTTTAAGAAAATTATTGATCATTTACCAATTTTGAACTAAAATCTAATTTATCAGGAGGTTATCTTTTATGGATTTCACAACAACAATCGCGTCGATATTCAACATCATAGCTCAAGCTTCAAACGATAGCGGAGTTTTGAATTGGCTTACAGAAAAATACACAGCAGGTGGAATTTTTATGCACCCTATTCTTGCCTCATTAATTATTGGGTTAGCTTTTTCATTTGAAAGATTGTGGACTTTGACAAAAGCCAAAACGAATACAAAGAAATTTATCGTTGATGTTAAAAGAGCTTTAACATCTGGCGGTGTTGAAGCAGCTAAAAAAGTTTGCGAAAATACAAGCGGACCAGTTGCTTCTGTATTTTATGCAGGTTTATTAAGATATGATGAAGGCTTAGATGCTGCTGAAAAAGCAATCATTGCTTATGGCGGTATTGAAATGGGATTCCTTGAAAGAGGATTGATCTGGATTTCAACTTTTATTACTATCGCGCCAATGCTTGGCTTTACGGGAACAGTACAAGGTATGATTGAAGCTTTTGATGCTATTAAAGAAGCTGCTCAAATATCACCTGCTATTGTAGCAAATGGTATTTCTGTTGCTCTTTTAACAACACTTTTTGGTCTTGTTGTAGCTATGATTCTTCAAGTTTTCTACAACTACTTTATTTCCAGAATTGATAGATTAGTTGGAGATATGGAACAAAGTTCAATCGAATTGATAGATGCTTTGTACGCAATGAAAGTTAAAAAATAAGTTTCAGTTAAATTTTAAATACTGAGAATCAAAAATGATAAAAAAGAAGAAAATACCTGAAGCATCTATTCCTACTGCATCTATGGCTGATATTGCTTTCTTGCTTCTATTGTTCTTTCTTGTTGCAACTGTTATTGATGTTGATACAGGGTTAGGATTAACATTACCAGAGATTAATGAAGATCAAGTTGAAGTAAAAATTGATCCGAGCAGAATGGCTGCCGTTTTGGTTAATGAAAATGGCGATGTACTCATCAATGGGGAAGTAGTTCCTGTTTTTCAAATTAAGGACTTATTGAAAGCAAGAATTGCAAGCAAGAATGATTTGCCAAAAAATAAGAAAATGATTGTATCATTAAAAACAGATAGAAACACTGTTTATAATGTTTACATAGCAGCATTAGATCAGATTAAACTTGCATATTTTGAGGTTCGTGATGAATACTCAAATGGTAAATATGGCAAAAAATATAACGACTTAACTCAGGAGCAGCAAGCTGATGTAAAAGAAGTTGTTCCAATTATTATTTCTATTGCTGAACCTGAATCAATAAAAAAATAGCAGAGGAATTAAGAAATGCATTTTGAAAAAAGAAGAGCAAATTCAAAGACAGAAATACCAACTTCTTCAATGCCGGATATTATCTTTATGCTGCTGCTGTTTTTTATGGTTACAACAACAATGAGAGAAACTGAAGTTCTTGTTAGCTTTAAATTACCTGAAGCGAAAGCAATTGAAAAAATTGAAAACAAAAGATTAGTTTCTTACATCTGGGTTGGTAAAGATAAACGTCTTCAAATTAATGATTCCATCGTTAGGCTTGATGAAATACGAAAAATTATGTACGATAAAGCAGTTGATTTACCTAACATAATTGTTTCATTAAGAGTTGATCAATCTACCGATATGGGATTTGTAACTGATATTCAGCAAGAATTGAGAAAAGCTTCCTGCTTAAGAATCAATTACTCGGCAATGATAAAAGTTTAATCAAAAGTTAATGTTTTTTATTAAAAGGCAGGTTTGAATTTTATTCGCCTGCCTTTTTCAATTTATCGAGGTTGAAATGAATTTAAAAGATAGAATAAGCCAGGATCTAAAAGATGCGATGAAGTCCGGCGATAAAACCAGACTAACAGTTGTTCGTTCTATTCGCGCATTAATACTTGAGTTCGAGAAAAGTGGTATAGCAAAAGAATTAAATGCAGAAGAAGAAATTAAGATGCTAAGTACTGCTGCAAATAAACGTAAGGATTCTATAGAACAATTCCGTAATGCAGCCAGAAATGATCTTGCTGATAAAGAAGAAGTCGAATTAAAAATACTTATGGATTATCTTCCAAAACAAATGGATGAAACTGAAATTAAAAATGAAGTAGTTAGATTAGCGTCTGAAATTGGTGCTCAATCAAAGGAAGATTTTCCAAAGCTTATGCCGCTTGTAATGAAGGAATTAAAAGGCAAAGCGGATGGTAAAATTGTAAAATCTATTGTAGAAAATTTCTTAGGCTAAATTTGAATTTTATAGATATAATAATAGTTGTTGCACTTGCCATCGGATTTTTGCTCGGTTTTAAAGATGGTTTTGTGCGTAAGCTCGTTGGCATAATTGGCTTTATTGCAGCGGTTACTATTGCCATATTATTTTCTTCTTATGTCGGAAAAATAATTGAATCAGTATTTGGTATTGAATTTTACTTGGCAGAAATAATGGCAGGTCTTTTACTTTTTGTTGCGATAATGATTGTTACAACAATTCTTAAACGAGTTATCCATCCGTTTGATAAGGTTAATAATCTTATCAATCAGTTACTTGGCGGATTTTTTGGAATCGTTCAGCTACTGTTTTTTTTAAGTGCGTTATTTTTATTGTTAAACATTTTTGATTTTCCGGATAAGAAAACTCAGCAATCATCTATGCTTTACAAGTATGCTTACGGTGCAATTCCAACATCGATTGATTTTCTTAAAAATTACACACCAAGTACAGAGGATATAATTAAAGACTATATTAATCAAAAAGATTCTATCCAATGATAGATGAGATTGTACTTGAAAAATTAGAATTTGAAAAAATTCTAAATCACATCTCAAAATATTCAACCACCGAAAACGGAAAAGATTTAATCTTAAATCTTTATCCTTCAACTGATTCCGAATTTATTAAAACTGAGGGAATCCTAGTTGAAGAAGCAAAGGGAATTCTGAATAAATCCGACTATCCGCCAATCGATTACATTTCTAACCTAAACAATGTTTTATCTGAAAGCAGAATTGAAGGTGCAATTTTATCAAGCAGCAAAATTTTAGAGATTCTTAAACTCGCTAAAAGTTCCAGGCTGCTAATTCAATTTCTAAAATCTGAATTGAATGAAGAATCAAAACTAAAAGAAAAACTTTCTAATTTATTTTCGGATAAACTATTTG
>JBDTRQ010000212.1:0-2813 GCA_039931535.1 Ignavibacteriota bacterium | reverse complement strand
TGCGATTGGAAATCATCCAACAAAAACCACAACGGAATAACTAACAGGAATCTTAAAAAACTAATTCCGTTTGAGATTGTGAATATTTCTTTTTTACTAAATCTCATCTAACGATTGCAAATTTTCCTAACTTTTCTTCACCTTCATTGTTTGTCGCATCAAGCTGCACGATGCGGTAAATATAAACTCCTGTTGAAATTTTATTGCCGCTAAAATCTTCTAAATTAAAATCAACACCGCCGTTGCCATCTGTTTCCTCAATCTCATTTAGCATTATTCCGTCAATTGTCCAGATAGTTATTTTAGCACGCTGAGGTAGATTTGCAAACGTTACTTTTTGTGTGGATTCTTTACTTGGATTTGGATAAACATAAACATCAGATAAATCTTTTGCGAAAGCTGTCAAAACCACATAACTGCCTGCACCAGTATTTATAGGAGTATTTCCACTTGCAGAACTTGAAACAAGATTATTAATCCTTAAAACATACTCCTTCCCTATCGAGCCAACTGGTTTTTGATTTGTTAAATCTAAGTAAATCACTTTAGAATCATTTTGATCAACAGTTGCAGTTGTAACTTTATTTGATGGTTCAAAAGTATAGTTGTTTACATTTTTTGCTGAAACAGCATCCACAGGAAAATTAAATGTAAGTTTTATTTTATATGCATTAATAATTTCAAACGAAGAAATGTAAAACGTTTCTAATTCAGGTTGCTCAATAACTGTAAATGTTAAAGAGTCTGTTGCAATTGGTGAGTTATAAAAATCTTTAATGTTTTTAACAATTATTTTTTGATCACCAACAGGCAAATTTTCTCTGAATGATAACAGATATGAATACTGATCATTTGCAGTAACTGAGTTTGGATAACCAACATTTTGTATTTCAAACGCCTGTAAATTTTCAATTGTGTTATTCATCTTTTCTGAAAATGAAACTATTACACTTTTATTGCTGTTACTAACTGCATTTGTGGGTTTTGCTGGAGTGTGGGTATAAACCTCAACAACGCTGCTCATTCCGGAAAGAGGTTCCGGTTTTGATGAATCAAATGCTTTTATAGAATAAAAATATGTAGAATCAAGCAGCACATTTGCATCATAATAAGTTGAAGTAGAAGTTGAATCAATCAATTCCAAGTTTGCACGATTCAATCCTTTATAAACATAAAACTTTGGTGAATCCGAAATCCAATTAAGTTGGACAGTTGTTGAACTTATGCTGTAACCAGCAACATTTATAGGTGTACTAACATAATTTGATGTTGCGAACTCAGAAAATTCTATCTTATTAGAATATGGAAATCCAACTTCTAAAACTCCATTTTGATTAAGGTCAGAAATAAAAATCGAATTAGAATTAATATTTTCTTTATAAGTAATTACAGTATTTTTTTGTCCATCATTTCTAAAAATATATGCGTATGGAAATTCAAAGACACATAATTCATCTTTACCATCATTATTCACATCTGCAAATCTTATACTGTTAGAAGTTTTCCTAAAAGCTCCATTAAATTCAGTTGAAGCATCAACAAATGCTTTATCAAAAAGAACATTAGCTGTCGAATCAGCATTTATATTAAATACAAGTAATCTATAAAAAGGAGAAATATCATAAGCATCGATTGAATGTAATAAAACGGCTAACTCTGATTTTCCATCTCCATTAAAATCCCCTGCTGCCAAATACGAAGCATTTCCTAAAAATCCAGTTCGAAAAACATATTGCTTTGTAAAAGTATTAAGTCCAATTTCATAACTATAAATATCTCCATCCTGATCAACAGTCCAAAATTCTTTTATACCATTATTATCAATATCTGAAACAACAGCACCTGGGGAATTTATAACATTTCCACCAAAACCACTTGGTGAAAAGTTTTTTAAAGTATCCGCGATTTTAAGACTCAAATCTTGTTGAACATTCCACACTTCAATTCTATTTAAATCTCTTAATGAAAATACTTCGATCACCCCATCTCCATCAACATCTTTTGTCATAATAGGCCAAAATCTAACTTCACCATTTTGTGAGACAACCGAATATTTCTGATTGAATTTTGTTGAAAACTGCGATGCTTGTTCTTCAATGTAACCGTCATAAGTAAAATATGTTAGTAAATCTGTTAACCCGTTATTATTAAAATCACCATAATCTTTTACAAATTTATCTCTTATTGTATCCGCTACAGTAAAAGTATTATTGTTGAAACTATAAATATGCGAATCTTTGCCATCTCGAAGTGAAATATCAGTGAACTGATTTGACGTAATATTCATAGGGTTTTCATAGATTTCTCCGGCTGGTAATGTGAAAGGTTGAATATATTCTGGAGATATTTCCGAATCAAAATCTGTTGAGATTAAATAATTGTTTCCTTGATCTTTTAATGTAGTTTTTAAACCAACAAGATTTTCAACTTCAAAATATATTTCGTAAGTGGAATTTGGAACAATCAAATCCTTTGGTATAAAACCATAATGGATTTGTTTTACAAATTGATTGTTAGTTGAAAAGCCATCCAAAGTTATAAAGTTATAGTTTGATTGACCTTGAATTTTATAGTACATACGAACTACTGAAGGTTCATCAGTATAAACTGATGCTAATGGCACCGTTACATTTCCATAAAACGCTGGAATAAATGAAACTAATTCTGCATTCGGTGCAGTTCTATCAATATGGAAGTTAATTCTTTCTTCTAAAGTTCTGCCATTAGTTTGATTTACAATTAATCGTAATGTATAAACTGTGTCTAAAAAAGTTGTTGTATTAAGATTATAAATTTCTTGTTTTGAAAATTGA
>JBDTRQ010000211.1:0-7707 GCA_039931535.1 Ignavibacteriota bacterium | reverse complement strand
GGGTATTGATAAAAAAGATATTCGATTGGTTATTCATTTTAATTCAACTGGTTCGATTGAAAATTTTTATCAGGAAATTGGGCGCGCCGGCAGAGATGGTAAAAACGCTCACACCTTCCTTTTGTATGATGATTCGGATATTTACATCCACGAGTATTTTATTTCTAATTCCTATCCAACTAAAGAAATAATTAAAAATATTTACAATGCTGTTTGTGATTCTGCACAGATTGCAATTGGAATGAAATCTGACAAACAATTACAAATAAATCTATCATATATAAAACTTCACACCAAACAGGATATTTCAACTGCGATATTAAACTCTGCTTTAAAATATTTAGAAGATGCTGGTTACATCAGCATTAACTCGGCTTATAAATCAGCAAATAAAATTAAAATTCTTTTTAGCGAAACAAGATTAAAAAGCTTTGTAAAAAGTACATCTAACGAGTTGATGCGAGATGTACTGCTGCACGTTATCAGAAATTATGGTAAAGATATTTTTACAAAACTAATTTCTGTTGATTTTAACAGTTTGCAATCAGAAACAGGATTAACGAAACAAGAAACGAATGAAACATTAGTAAGTCTTGAATTTCTTGGCATTCTTGAGTTTTCAAAAGCTGATGGTAAAGAATCAGTTTCATTAATAAAACCACGAGTTAAAGCTGATGAGTTAAAACTTAATTATAAACTTATCAACGCGCTTTATATCAGCTCGAAACAAAAGTTAGATAAGATGGTGGATTTTGTTTACACTAACGATTGCAGGTTCAAATATATTTTAAAATACTTTGGTGAAGACGCTGCAGAATACAATTGCGGTAAGTGTGATAACTGTCTTAAACACAATGGAATTACTGATAATTCAGTTTCATACATCAAAGAAAAAATAGAAGATCTTTTAAAAGATAATTTAGTTGAGTTAACAGAAAAACAAATTACAGATGTACTGCTCGGAAAAAGTAAAAACATCCAACAAAAGAATAACCAGCATTTTAATTCGTTGGCTAACTACAAAAAAGAAGACATCTCACTCGCAATAAGAATTTTAATTATTGAAAATAAAATCCAGCAAAAATCTGAGGGTAGACATAAATTATTTTTTATCGTTAGCGATGAACTTATCCAGCCAGCTATTGACGGAACAATATCAGTACCGAATTCAGCCTTTGAAAAGAATATTGAGTTGTATCATACTTTAAGAGAAGTGCGGGAAAAAGCATCTAAAAAATTCCTACAATCGCCAAACATAATTTGTACCGATGAATTATTAGCCAAGATTGCTCAGCAAAAACCAAAGACTAAATCAGAACTTTTTAGTATTGCAGGATTTAACGAACGAATGTTTAATAAAGTTGGAAATGATTTTCTTGAAGTGTTAAATTCGTCTGAAAACATTAAAACTGATATTAAAGAAACAGCGGTTAAAATTATTCCTCAGAACATTATCGAGACTTATAATCTTCTTCAAAAAAAATATTCACTTCAAGAAATTGCAAAACTCAGAAAGTTAAATGAAGCTGTAATATCAATGCAGATAGAAACTATTATTGAATATATACCCCAAACTGAAATATCATCTATAATCACAAATGAAAAATTTGATTTGGTTAAACAGAAGTTTGATGAAGGCAAAAAGGGATTGAAAGAACTTAAAGAATCTTTACCTAAAGATTTTTCCTATCCAATGATAAGGATTGCTTTGGCAAAGATTTTACATCTGTCTTAATAGTTGGAGTAGGTTTTAATTTTTCAATGTAAACTATCGTGCTATCAAAAAACTTTTGCCATTTTTCCGGATCGCTGTTATAGTATTCAATTGTTGCATCGTAATCGGTTTCTTTAACACTAAATTTCTTTAATACTTTTTGTTTGATTTTAGATTGTGATAAAGAGGAAGTATCCTGCATAAAAATCATATCTGCATAAATCTTAATAAATTTTTTCTCATCAATAGCAGATGATCTTTTGCAGGATTGAAATCCAATAGAAATTATTAAAAAGAATAAAATATAGAAAAATGAACTGTATCTCATTTCATTTTTTTGCTTGCTTGAAATAAAATTTGTTTTTCTCTATCCGTAAGATTTTGATAACCGGATTGGCTTATCTTATCCAAAATTTTATCTATCTCTGCTTGATTTACTTCAACTTCCTCTTTTTTATTTAAATCATAATACTTTGCATCTTCAGCATCGCTTTTATTATTTGATGTATTGTTGAATGGATTTTTGAAGAAATCTTTATTTGAACTTGATTTATAGAAGTAAGATTTTTTAAAAACACTTTTTAACGATACATTACTATTTTTATCAAACATGATATAAAGAAATGCAAAAAATGCTCCACCAAGATGTGCAAGATGTGCAACACCACTTGAGGCACTATCCACAGCAAAAAATTCGATCACAACTAAAAATCCAATTAAATATTTTGCTTTTATTGGAATTAGGAAATAAAGGAAAATTAAATTATCAGGAAAAAACATTGCGTATGCAATTAGTACTCCGAAGATTGAACCTGAAGCTCCAATTGTAACTGCTGCCGATGCGCCTAAGATTGGGGTAATAAATAACTGGAATAGTCCTGCACTTATACCTGCTAATAAATAAAAGATCAAAAACTTCTTTGAACCGAAAATATCCTCAATACTTCCTCCGAACATCCAGAGTGCAAACATATTAAAAAAGATATGTCCAAATCCGCCATGCATAAACTGATATGTAATAAGCTGCCAGACTTGAAAATTAAATGGCTGTCCATTTAAATCATGCCCTGCAATAGGATTTAGTGCAAACCATTTATTAATTACATACCATCCTGGTAAACCACCAAATGAAATGTTATCCAACAATAGCTGAGCGAAAAAAACTATTCCATTTATTATAAGTAGATTTTTTATAACTGGTGGAAATGATAAAAATCCACCGCCATAACTTCTTGGTCGATAAGAATTATTCAAACTAAACCTTTATTTATTTAACATCAGTTAATGCAACAACACCTGGTAATGCTTTGCCTTCAAGAAATTCAAGAGAAGCACCGCCGCCAGTTGAAACATGAGAAACTTTATCCTTTAATCCTGCTTTTGTAATTGCTGCAGCAGAATCTCCGCCGCCAACTACTGTTATTGCGCCTTTAGCTGTTACATCAGCTAAAACCTGTGCAATTGCATTTGTTCCTGTTGCAAAATTATCCATTTCAAAAACTCCCATTGGTCCGTTCCAAACAATTGTTTTTGCATTTCTTAATTCATCGGAAAATAACTTTATTGTTGCAGGTCCAATATCCAAACCCATTTTATCAGCAGGCATTGCATCAACGCTTACAACAGTTGAAGGTGAATCATTTTTAAACTCCGCGGCAACAACAACATCAACAGGCAGCATAAATTTTATTCCAGTTTTTTTAGCATTTGCCAAAACTTCTTTTGCAAGATCAATTTTTTCTGCTTCAAGTAATGATGTTCCAATCTCTTTTCCTTCAGCTTTGTAAAATGTAAAAGCCATTCCCCCGCCAACAATAAGAGTATCAACCTTTGAAAGAAGATTATTTATTACATCAATCTTACCTGATATTTTTGCACCGCCAAGTATTGCAACATAAGGTCTTTTTGGATCTGAAATTGCACCACCAAGATAATCAAGTTCTTTCTGCATCAAATATCCTGCAGCCGAAATTTTAATAAACTTTGTAATACCTTCTGTAGATGCGTGCGCTCGATGTACACTTCCAAATGCATCATTAATGTAAACATCACCAAGCTCTGCTAATTGTTTTGCAAATGCCGGATCATTTTTTTCTTCTTCAGCATGAAAGCGAACATTTTCTAAAATTAAAACATCACCATTTTGCATTGCATCAACCATAGCTTTGGTTTCTGAACCGATGCAATCAGGTGCGAGTTTTACTTCTTTGCCAAGTAATTCACTTAATCTTTTTGCGGTTGGTTTTAAACTGTACTTTGGATTCGGACCGCTCTTTGGTCGTCCTAAATGGCTCATTAAAATTACTTTACCGCCTTCAGCAACAATTTTTTTAATTGTTGGAAGAGATTCGGTGATTCTGTTATCATCTGTAATATTTAAATTTTCATCAAGCGGAACATTAAAATCAACACGAACTAAAACGCGTTTACCTTTAAGTTCAACTTTATCAATTGTTAATTTGTTCATCCTATCTTCCCTGAAAAAATATTTTCATTTTTTAATTAATATTTAAATCTTCATCAAATAGCCACGACCTAAATGTTCTGTTGCGTAAAATAAATAAAAAGTCATTTCGACCGAAGGGAGAAATCTGGTTTTAATATTTAAACGGATTTCTCATTCGAAGACTCCTTCGAAATGACGCATTGGACTTCTTCAACAAACTCAAAAGATTATGTCAATAATTCTTTTTTTATTTTCAAATTATTAATATTAAAAAGGCGATCCTATAAGATCGCCTTTAAGTGATCAATTACATTTTTATTAATTTGATTAATAAATCAACGCATCTGTTTGAATAACCCCATTCATTATCATACCAGCTGACAATTTTAAAGAATCGTTTTTCATCCTTAAAATTATTTTGAAGTGTTGCTAATGAATCATAAATAGATGAGCGTTCATCGTGATTAAGATCAGTCGAAACAAGTTCTTCATCACTATATCCAAGAATATCTTTTAAATAATTTTCTGATGCTTTTTTAAGTAAGCTATCAATCTCTTTTATGGATGTATCTTTTGCAGATCTAAATGTTAAATCAACAACGGAAACATTTGCTGTTGGTACACGGAAAGACATTCCTGTTAATTTGCCTTTTACAGATGGAAGAACTTCACCCACAGCTTTTGCTGCGCCTGTGCTTGAAGGAATAATATTAATTGCAGCGGCTCTTCCGCCTCTCCAATCTTTTTTGGAAGGACCATCCACAGTTTTTTGTGTTGCTGTGTATGCGTGAATAGTTGTCATAATTCCAACTTCAACACCGATACCCTCTTTAAGTAAAACGTGAACAACCGGTGCCAAACAGTTTGTTGTACAGGATGCATTAGAAATAATTGTATGTTCAGGTTTTAGTTCATTATCGTTTACACCCATTACAACTGTTTTAACATCACCTTTGCCGGGTGCAGATATGATAACTTTTTTTGCGCCTGCTACAATGTGTCCTTTTGCTTTTTCAGAATCAGTAAATAATCCGGTTGATTCAATTACATAATCAACGCCAAGTTCTTTCCATGGTAATTGTGAAGGCTCTTTTGAAGCGATAATACATTTTGTTTCTTCACCATCGATTACAAGGATATCATCATGTTCTAAATCAGCTTTGCTTTTCTTTGAAGTAATTTCACCTTTAAACTTACCGTGAACTGAATCATACTTTAGCTGGTATGCGAAATATTTTGCATCGTTTGTTACATCAACAAGAGCAACTATATCAACTTCTTTACCTAAAACTCTTTTATCTGCCATTGCACGTAAAACGAGTCTTCCTATTCTTCCAAACCCGTTAATAGCTACTTTAACTGCCATTATATAACTCCTTTAATTGAATATAATCTTTATAAATTAACCCTAACAAAATTACTTAAACAGTGTTTTATTATCAATTCAATTTCAGGTTTATTATGTGCACTTTAACACAATTTATTGATCAATGAGAATTTACCTAAAGTGATTTTGAACTAATTAAACTATATTTAGACTGTAAATCAAATAGAAAAAATAGAGGTTGTTATGTTATCAGCAAAAATGCAAAAAACTTTAAACACACATCTTAATGAAGAATTTTATTCTTCGTATTTATATTTATCAATGGCAGCGTACTTTGAAGCAAAAAATTTAAAAGGTTTTGCTAATTGGATGAGGCTTCAATCCGCAGAAGAAAGATTGCATGGAATGAAATTTTTTGATTTCATTTTACAAAAGGGCGGCAAAGTAACTCTAACTGAAATTGGTACACCAAAAATTGAGTGGAAATCTATCTCAGAAGTTTTTACAGATACTTTAACACACGAACAAAAAATTACCGGTTTAATTAATAAGCTTGTTGAAGTTGCAATGCTTGAAAAAGATTTTGCCACAAATAATTTTTTACAGTGGTTTGTAACCGAGCAGGTTGAAGAAGAAGCAAACGTTGAAGAAATTATTCAGAAGATTGAAATGATCGGTGATAACAAAAGCGGTTTGTATATGCTTGATAATGAGCTTGGTGCAAGAGCTGCCGCACCTGCTGGTGAGTAGAATTAATAAATTGTTTAAAATAAAAAATCCTCTCAGAATCAAGAGGATTTTTTTATATAAATATGTATGAAATAATTACGAATAAAAGTATCAACACAAATATTCCAAATAACTCTATCTTTAAATCTCCGCCGTTTTCCATATATTCTTTAGGATACTTTCCGCCTGAAAAAAACCTTAGGACAAAATATCCAACATTGTAACCAACGAAGACAAGAACTATTTCAGTAAAAAAATCAGCCAAAATTATCCTTCTTCAGTTAATTAATTTTTTATTTCAGCTAAAGGATATTCTGTATGCCTCATCGAGTGAACTTTATTTGCGATTTGCAGATTTACTTCTTTACTAACCTTTGTTTCAAAATAATCACGGAATCTTGTAACCATAAATCTAACCGGCCAGGCAGCAGCTTCACCAAGAGCGCAAATTGTGTTTCCTTCAATCTGACTTGCAACAGTAATCAGTAAATCTAAATCGCTTGTAGAACCATTTCCGGCAAGAATTCTATTTAAGATTTTTTCAAGCCAGCCTGTTCCCTCTCTACAGGGAGTACATTGTCCGCAGCTTTCGTGATGATAAAACTTTGCAATACGGGCTAAAACTTTTACGAGATCAGTATCCTCATCCATAACTATAATTCCCCCCGTACCAATTGAAGAACCAGCCGCTTTAAGAGATTCAGCATCCATCTTAACGCCTTCAAGATTATCACCGCGAAGCGGAGGCATTGAAGATCCGCCAGGAATCACACAAAGAATATTTTTGTTACTGGGAACTCCACCTGCATAACTATAAATTATATCAGTAAGTAAAGTACCAGAAGGTAATTCATATACGCCTGGTTTTTTAACGTGTCCACTAACTCCAAATAAAATTGTTCCTGGATGTTTTGGCTCGCCAATTTTTGAAAACCATTCCCATCCTTTATTAATAATGGGCGGAATGTTTGCAATAGTTTCAACATTATTAATTGTAGTCGGGCATCCCCACAAACCATTCTGTGCAGGAAACGGAGGTTTAACTCTTGGGTAACCACGCTTGCCTTCAAGCGAATTCATTAAAGAAGATTCTTCACCGCAAATGTATGCGCCCGCACCTTTATGAATATAAATGTTACAGAAAAAACCTGCCTGTCCGGCAGGCAGGTCTGTACCAAATTTTTCTTTCATTGCCTCGCCAACGTAACCAGCCGCATAAGCATCATCCAATGCTTTTTGCATTAACTTTACCCATTTATGGTATTCACCGCGGATATAAATGTAAGCTACTTTTGCACCGATGGCGTAGCAAGTAATCAATATACCTTCAATCAATTGATGCGGATTGTATTCAAAAATTTGTCTGTCTTTAAAGGAACCCGGTTCAGATTCATCACCGTTTATGCAAAGATATTTAGGTTTATCCGTAGTCTTCGGCATAAAGCTCCACTTCAATCCAGCAGAGAAAGCAGCACCGCCTCTACCACGTAA
>JBDTRQ010000210.1:0-7062 GCA_039931535.1 Ignavibacteriota bacterium | reverse complement strand
ATATTTGCACAAAATGGTGTTTACGCATATTTCTCCGCAGCATTTGTTCCAATTTTATTCGGAATGTTTTTAAAAGATACTTCTAAAGCCGCAGTTATAACTGCATCTGTTGTTGCTATTATTGTTCACTTCAGCTACTTCTATGGAAACCTTGGCGTACCATTTAGTATTGCAACAGGTCAAAATCCCGGGGTCTCCGCTGCAATGGCAATTACAGCATCAATAATTATTGGCGGAATAGTTTACTTCTTTACAAGGAGAAAAACTGATGCATAATTTTCAATTGGATTGGCTTGCTAATTGGGCAAAATATACTCCCAACAGAATGTTTTTACGCGAGCATCAGCGCGATGTTCAATGGAACTATTCTGATTTTAATTTAAGAGCAAATGCACTTGCTGATTATCTGTATAATCAATACAAAATTAAAAAAGGCGATCGCATTGCGATTTATTCAAAGAATAAATCAGAACATGTAGTTTTATTTCTTGCGTGCATAAAACTTGGAGCATTACTTGTTCCACTTAATTTTAGATTGATGCCTCGCGAACTTGATATTTTAATTAACGATGCTGAACCAAAATTATTTTTTTATGACGAAGAATTTTCTGATCACATTCCAAAACTTTCATCTGTTAATAAAATCAAATTTGTAAATACTCTTGATGAGATTACTAAATTCCTTTTTGAAAATAATATTAAATCTGATTTTGTATCATCACAAATATCAACCGAAGATGATGCCGTAATGATACTTTACACAGCAGGCACAACAGGTCTTTCAAAAGGTGTAATCATTACACACAAAATGCTTTTTTGGAATTCGATAAATACAGGCTTGCGCCTCGATCTTCATTCAAGCGATCACACACAAAGTTTTGCACCATTTTTCCACACAGGTGGATGGAATGTACTATTTACCCCCTTTTTACATCACGGTGCTTCACATACTTTGCTTACGCAATTTGATGCAGATTTAATTTTACAATTAATGGAAAAGGAAAAAGCAACAATACTTTTCGGTGTTCCAACCATGCTGCAAATGATGGCTGATTCAACTTACTTTAATAAAGTAGATTTATCTTCAGTTCGTTATGCAATAGTTGGCGGTGCACCAATGCCGATTCCATTAATAAATATATGGCACAACAAAGGCGTGTTTATCAGGCAAGGTTTTGGATTAACTGAAGTTGGTCCAAATTGTTTTTCACTTCATCAGGATGATGCAATTAGAAAAAAAGGTTCGATTGGTTTTCCAAATTTTTATATCGAAACAAAAATTGTTAAAGAGGATAAAACCGAATGTGCTGCTAATGAAGTTGGAGAACTGTGGTTGAAATCTCCGGTAATTACTCCTGGCTATTGGAAAAACGATATAGCAACTAAAGAAACAATTACAGATGGCTGGTTTCATACTGGTGATTTAGTTAAGCAGGATGAGGATGGTTATTTTTATGTTGTTGACCGCAAAAAAAATATGTACATAAGCGGTGGTGAAAATGTTTTTCCTGCAGAAGTTGAAACCTATTTATACACAAACGAAAAAATAAAAGAGGCAGCCGTCATCGGAGTTGATGATAAAAAGTGGGGTGAAGTTAGTAAAGCTTATATTGTTTTAAAAGACGATCAAATATCAAACGAAAAAGAAATTATAGATTACTGCAGGGGAAATCTTGCTAAATATAAAATTCCAAAATATGTAGAGTTTTTATCCGAACTACCTAAAACTGAAGCGGGTAAAATCGATAAAAAGAAATTAATTCAAATGCACATGGATTCATTAAATAACAGATCATAAATCATAAAAAAGGAGAAAGTATGAAACACTTACTTTTATTTTCGTTTTTCGTAATGTTAACATTTGTTTACGTTGGATGCAGCAAAAGTGATGAGCCAGTTACACCACCTGCTGATCAGGATAAAATTGTTAACACCTGGGTTTCTGAAGGTGCAGGAGTTGCACCAGGCTTAGCTGCAACTTTAAAGACCGTAAAAATTTCAGCTACATTTAATGCTAACAACACTTACACAGTTGTTGCTAAAGATAGTGCAGGTGCTGAAGTTACCTATGCCGGAACCTACACAGTTTCTGAAAATACCGGATTAGCAATCCGCTCAATTACTTTAAATCAAACCGCACCAACTTCCGTTACTTCACAAGGAATTTATGAAGTAACTGCAAAGGGTACGATGAGATACGAAGTTGTTCAAACTACACCTGCAATAACAGGAATAACGCCTCCTGTACCTGCTGAAGGTTTTGGAAGTACCAAATATTTAGGTACTCCGCTTGGCGCAACCTGGATTCAGGGATTTGTTCCAACTAATCCAACAACTGAATTAATTCTCGGCGGTTGGGTTTCTGAAGGAATAAACGTTGCACCCGGGTTGGTGTTAACTTTAAAGACAAAAAAAATTGTTGCTACCTTTAATGCAAACAACACTTACACAGTGGTTGCAACAGACAGCAGCAATGTTGATGTAACATATTCAGGAACGTTTAGCACAACAGCAAATACTAACACTTCAATCAGAGGCATAACTTTAAATCAAACTGTTCCTACTTCTGTTACCTCAGCAGGAATTTATCGTGTAACAACAAAAGATTTAAAATATGAAGTAATCCAAACAAACCCTGCAATTACAGGATTTACTGCTCCTGTTGCAGCGGAAGGATTTGGAAGCACAAAATACAATGGCGCTCCACTAGGAGCACTTTGGATACAAACATTTATTTATCAATAATTATTTTCGTTGACGGCGGTTTAATCCGCCGTTTTTTTTTCAACAATCATTGGAGGTTAACCAATGAAAATATTTATACGGATTATCTTCTTCTTATTTATTGGAAATCTTTTTGCACAGGATGATATCAGGTTAGAAGATCCTGCACAAAAAGAATTTCAGTTTATCGGATATTCATTTACACGAATGACAGGTTCAAATGTTACTCCAACTAACGATATCCTTCAAGGACAAGTTATCGGAAGACTGTTTGGCCCAAATTCAACTAACACAGTTCCACAAACATCTGTTTACGCTGAACAAAGATTTGTTCCGATGTTTATTTACAAACCTTCTATCTTGGATGGCTTTGCAACTTTTAGAGGATTATTTAAAATAGATTATACCTGGGGCGATCAAGCATACGGTGTTGGAAATAATCGCGGCGGTGCTATTAACGGCGGACAGGTTAATTTACAAACTTTACTTGCCAACATAGATATAAAACCTGAAGATTCAGATTGGAATGTTGTTGTTGGTATGCAGCGCTTGTTTGATAACGTGAGAGATCCAAATATTAATACGATTCAAACAGCACAAACAAGCGGTTACAAACTTTCTTACTGGGGAACCCAAGCTGTTGGCGCAAGTTTATTTTATGATCTATCCCCTGTTACAAAAAGTAGGTTTAGCTACTTCCAATTATGGGAAAATGAAATCAGCAAAAATGATGATGTAACTTTATGGATGCTTGATGTTGATACGCGCACTGAGCCGCTTTTAGAAGTTGGCGGAAGTCTATGGTTCGTTTGGGATAGAGGCAAAAATGCTGGTGGAATTTCTGTACTTGGGCAGGGTCTTGCAAGCGCACTTGCAGAATATAACGGCGCAACAAGATTAAAATTTACCGGAACAAATCAAAAGTATGAGGCAAACATTGGCTGGATTGGCGGACATGCTGCATATAACAGAGATTTTCTTGCCGGCAGAATTTGGGCTGATGCTTTTGTTATTGCAAATATCGGTGTTATTGATACAGTAGGAATTGAAACTGGAAAGGCTGCAAACTTATTTGGAGCATCTGCAAACGCAAGCATAAGTTATAAGTATGGAATGACTGCGAATGATAAAATTTCATTAGAAGCTTTATATACAAGCGGTGATGAAAATGGTGCAAGCGATGGAACAGTTACTAGTGTAATCACAGGAAATGTGTATGGTTCACCTGTTGGAATTTACAGCTCGCACAGGGCTTTACTTCTTTTTCCTGATGCACAGGTTGTAAACAGATATTATTCTGTTGTGCATGATATTTCTAATATGGGATTAGGAGTAACTGCTGCATTCTTAAACTTGTATAAAGATTTTGTTCCAAATAAATTTTCTGGTAAAGTTGGTGTAGCTACTGCTCTTTCAAACGTTAAACCTGCTGGCGGTGATTCTTATATGGGCACAGAGGTTAATGTTGAGTTTAAGTTTAATCTAAAAGTATTTTTAACTCTTGGTGTAAGTGCTGGATATTTATCACTTGGTGATTTTTTTAATGCACCTTCAGCAACCTATTCAAATACGCGCCCCAAAGATCCGTGGGTGTTTTTTACAACGCTTAGCTGGCTAATGTTTTAAAGGAGGCGCTTTATGAAAAACTTTTTATTTGTAATAAGCTTTTTTACTCTGCTGTTTTTTGCAGGGTGTTCCGGCGGCTATCTTTACTGGGATAAACCCGCATTGCAATTTTCTGATATTGATTATGGATATCCGACAAAATCATCTTTAAACGATCCTAAGATTTCTTATATCGATCAAGGCAGCGGCGATAAAACAATTATTCTTGTTCATGGTCTTGCAAGCAATGCAGGATTCTGGAGATACAATATTCCGGAGCTTGCAAAAAAATATCGAGTGATAGCAGTTGATTTACCGGGTTACGGGAAATCGCAAAAAGGTAATTACCTATACGCAATGTCTTTTTATGCTGATCAAATCAAAAAACTTGTTGATGATTTACAGCTTAAAAATGTTGTCTATGTCGGTCATTCGATGGGCGGACAAATTGGAATTAAGCTCGCGATAAAATATCCACATCTTCTTAGTAAATTAATTCTTGCCTCCCCTGCCGGATTTGAAGAATTTCAAAGAGGTGAAGGCGATTGGTTAAGGAGTGTTATGACAATTAAGGGAGTTAAATCAACAACAGAAGAAGGCATCCGAAGAAATCTTGCTATGAATTTTTACGATTGGAATGATAAGTGGGAATGGATGGTGGAAGAAAGAGTTAGAATGCGTAAAGCCGCTGACTTTGATGAATTTGCTTACTCTGTTGTAAGATGTGTAAATGGAATGCTTGATGAACCAACTTATGATAAGTTATCATTAATTAAAACACCAACTCTTATTATTTACGGCAAGTATGATGGTTTAATTCCAAATCCATATTTAAATCCAGGGCGCACTTCTGATGTTTTTGAAAATGGAGCTAAAGATATAAGTAATGTAAAACTAATTGAGCTTGATAATGCTGGGCACATGATTCAAATCGAAAAAGCAGATGAATTCAATCAAGCAGTTTTAGATTATTTAAAATAAATTATTCACAACCGCAGGCTTTAGGGTTTGTGGTATAACTCTGCAATTGTCTTTGCGAGGAGTCTTCTGCCATAGGCATCCCTTCGGGAGACGAAGTAATCCCCTAAATAATTTGATTGCTTAACAGAAGATTGCTTCATCCTGATAAACCTGTCTGCCGACTGGCTTTTCAGGATTCGCAATGACATCTGCAACACAGGCTTCAGTCTGCATTATTATTTCTTTTAGTAACGAATGGTTTATACCACCGATTTTTATGAACAGCGTTTTTAGTCAAATCAAATATTCTTATCCCACAAAGTTTATTACAATAAATGATTATCGTATCGCTTACATTGATGAAGGCGATTCACATAATGCTCTACTATTTATTCACGGACTTGGAAGTTATTTAAAAGCCTGGGATAGAAATATTCCCGAATTAAAAAAACATTTTAGATGTATTGCCATCGATTTACCCGGATATGGAAAATCGAGTAAACAAATTCATTCCGGTGCGGTTAGTTTTTACACTAAGATTATAGATGAAATTATAATTAAACTCGAGCTTAAAAATGTTTCACTTGTTGGTCATTCAATGGGCGGACAAATAGCCGCAAGCTATGTTTTAGATTATCCTAATACAATTTGTAATCTAATCTTAGTTGCACCAGCGGGATTTGAAGTTTTTAATGAAGATGAAGTTGATTATATAAAAAAGATAATGTCGCCAGAAATTTTATTTAAAACTTCAGATCATCAAATAAAATTAAATTATAAATTTAACTTCTATAATATGCCTGTTGAAGCAGAGGAAATGATTGCAGATAGAATTGCAATTAAAAAGGACTTGGATTTTTTAAATCACTGTACAGTTGTTTCAAGCTCACTGTTTGGACTGTTAAAAGCGCCAATTATAAATCGATTGAATGAAATAAACATCCCAACACTAATTTTATTTGGTAAAGATGATATGCTTATTCCAAATAAATTGATTCATCAAACAACAACTGAAGCAATTGCTATGCTTGGATCATCCAAAATAAAAAACAGTAGTTTGATTTTGTTTGACGAATGCGGACACTTTTTGCAGTATGAAAAACCTAAGCAATTCAATTCGCATGTTATTACGTTCATAAAATAAATTTTTAATTTCCATAAAATCATTTCTCTAATCAATAAAACTCTGTGGAAATTTTTTTATCACAGCATCTGCGATTATTTCTGCTGACTCAGAATAACTATTCTTTCCGGTATTAATTAGTAGATGATATAGTGTTGGATCATCAAGCTCACGAAAAAAATGTGACTTTAAATGTTTTCGTCTGTTTTCATCTTCTCTTTTAATGTATTCCATCGCATCTGACTTAGAATAATCAAATATTTCTTGAACGTGTTTTACTCTGCTATCAATGGGTGCAACTAACCTTATATTAAAACTATTAGGCAGTTTTGAAGTAATAATAGTGCTGCCTCTCCCCACGATTATTGTTTTACCATATTGTGCTAACTGCAAAATTATTTCCGTAGTCTTGTGCACAATTGTCCATTCGGAAGGTTTAACGCCGAACAATTCATTTACTGCATCAGAAATGTGACTGTATTTATCTTCTGAAAGATAATTTGAAAAGGCTTTGGGCAATTTAAATTCTTCAAGCACTTTATTAAGCAGATCTTCATTAAAATAAGTCCAGGCATTTTCTGGATCTTTTGTTTTATTTTGTAAAATATCAATTAACAGTTCAGATACTTCGTAAGAACCGGAACCAGTTT
>JBDTRQ010000209.1:0-2455 GCA_039931535.1 Ignavibacteriota bacterium | reverse complement strand
AACGATTTGATAACTGAAAATCCATTATCGTTTATATCAAATCCAAAATCAAACAGAAAATTACCTGAAATTGTTTCAACTAATTTAATTCTTGAAATTTATAAACTTGCAGATGAGTGTGATGAAAATCCTGAACTTGTTAAAGTGGTATTCGAATTACTTTACGGCTGCGCACTGCGTGTAAGTGAACTTTGTGATTTAAAATTTTCAAGTATCGATTTTAATAAATCTCAAGTACGTGTTCTGGGAAAAGGAGATAAAGTTAGAATCATACCAATTGGGGAAAAATCTTTACTAATTCTAAATGATTATCTTGAAAAATATCCGGTTAAATCTTTTAATGATTACTTGATTCGCACAAAAAAAAATGATAAACTTTACCCAAGATTAGTTCATAGAATGATAAACAAATACTTGTCAAAAGTTTCCGATATTAAAAAGAAAAGCCCACACATTCTTCGCCATAGCGCAGCTACGCATATGCTGGATAATGGCGCTGATTTAAGGGCAGTAAAGGAGATACTGGGGCACGAAAACTTATCAACTACTCAAATCTATACTCATGTTAGTATAGAACGGCTTAAATCAACTTATAAAAAATCACATCCAAAATCTTAAACAACGGAGGATAATATGAATATTCAGATAACTGCTCGCAAATTCAAAGCTCACGATACACTAAAGGAATTTATTAAAGATGAACTTTCGTCATTAGAAAAATTTAATGATGATATAATTGGTGCTGACGTAATCCTGAGTTATCAAAACAGTAGTAATAGTATCAAAAAAGTTGAAGTTGTTTTAAGTATTCCTGGTCAAACATTAAACGCAGCAGATCAAACCGAAGATTATAAAACAGCGGTAACTTCAGTTACAGAAAAATTAAGAAGACAACTTAAAACAATTAAATCTAAAAGAGTTGCAAAAGCACGATGATTAAAATAGACCCGAAAACTGTTAGTCGTAAAGAGTGTATCAATGTTGGTTCTTTATATCAGCAAGCAAAAAATATATGCAAGCTTACATTAAAAACTGAAACTAACGATTTCGAAAAAAAAATTGTTGATCAAAATGTTCACCGGCCAGGTTTAGCCCTGGCTGGTTTTGTTGATTTATTTTCTTACACGCGTGTTCAAGTTTTTGGAAATACGGAAATGAGGTATCTTGAGCAGCTTAGTGATGAGAAAAAAAATGAATCTTTAGACCGTATTTTTAAGTTTAACATTCCGTGTATTATTCTTACAGATAACAACATCCCATTTCCGCTATTACTCGAAAAATCAAATCAAAATAAAGTCCCTTTATTTACAACAAGTTATCTAACCACAAAATTAGTTTATTTATTAAGTGATTTTCTTGATGATCAGTTTTCACCAAGAATAACTTTACACGGTTCATTTGTAGATGTTTATGGAGTTGGGGTTTTATTCGGTGGAAAATCCAGTATTGGAAAAAGTGAAGTTGCGCTTGATTTAATAGAGCGAGGACATCGCCTGGTAGCAGATGATGTAATTATCCTTACAAAAAAAGGTGAGAATATTTTAATAGGCTCAGGATCTGAACTTGGGCAAAAATTTATGGAGATCCGAGGGTTAGGTATAATTGATATTCAAAGTATGTTTGGTGTTAGAGCAATAAGATTTCAGAAACGACTTGAAATAGTGGTTGAACTTGAATCATGGGATGAAAATGGCGAGTACACAAGGACTGGGCTTGATGATAAAACTATTTCAATTATGGATGTTGAAATTCCATACATTAAGCTGCCAATTATTCCAGGTAAGAACATCACAGTAATTTCTGAAGTGATCAGTCTGAATTATTTACTTAAGCATTATGGGCACGATGCAGCAAAAATATTTCAGGAAAGACTGAATGAAATGATAAAAAGTAAAACAGAATTAGATAATAGGGGAGTTGACTATTTTGAGCACGATTTTGAGTGATTTTTAAGTACTTTAGATATTGACAAAACAACTCAAAATCTTTATGTTGCCGCACCAATTATGAAGAAGTTTTACTATTTCTCAGAAAAGAGTCTTAACTTCCTTGAAATAAAGCACTTCAAGGAAAAAGCTGCAACCGTATTTATCATTTCGGTATTGCTGTTTAGCTCAATATTATTTGGGATATTTTATCTTGTCTCCAACCTCTCAAACAAAGACGATTTTATTCAATCCCTTAAGAAAGAAAATGAACTTTTAAAAGGAAAATATTTAAGTCTAACTGATCAGTATGTAAAGCTCGAATCAAATCTTACATCTTTAACAAAATTAAGTAATGATTTACGATTGGCTGTTAATCTTGAACCAATAAGTGTTGAGCAGAGAAAATTAGGAGTTGGCGGAAGTACTGCCATTTCAAAACTTTATTCTGGTTTAGGCTCAGATATTTCAGATGCAATAGATGTTGCTGATAAAGTATTGAAGAGATTTGAATTTGAAAAAATTCAGTA
>JBDTRQ010000208.1:0-6556 GCA_039931535.1 Ignavibacteriota bacterium | reverse complement strand
AAAATGGAATTGTAGCATGACCCATTTTTTGGGTTTTGAATTTTTCATTTTGATTTTGTTCTGAGTGTTCTTATTATTTAAATTAAAAATCGTACATGCGAACGCAAGTTAAGTACAGTTTGTTGAATCATTGGCAATTGTGCCTGCCTGTCGGTAGGCAGGTTTTACTCGGTGCACTTGTTATGGGCGGTCCCGATAGATCGGGATAAACTCAGTTAGGCGCAAGTACGTTAGGCGGTAAAGCACTATATTGAAAAAGAATTGAGGAAAGAGATGCAAGTAAGATTACGAAGTTTGGTTCTCAAGTTTGGTGGAGTAATGATCGTGTGTCTAGGTATACTCCACCTTGCTGTAACTCCAATTATTTATAGCTTTATCGAGCAAAACGCTATAACTGCGAAGCTTGATTGGTTTAGACCGCCAATGTTGCTTAACCACGTAGTGGTTGGGATACTCTTACTTCCATTGGGGGTTCTTACATCCTATGCTGCCTCACCGGCAGTTGAGGGCGAACGCTGGGCATTGATAATTGTGCGAACCTGTACTTTGTCTATTGCCAGCTTACCCGTTGTTCTATTTACTCTGATGGGAGATCGGTATTTTGGTTCACATTTTTTCGCAATTGCAACAGCAATTGTTTGTTTGGCATCATTGGTACTTCTTGTTGCAGCGTTTTGGCGAACCAAATCATCCGTCGCCTAACCCCCCGCTCCTCAACGCCGACTACTGCAAAGCGGGACGGGTTGGGTTAAATGCAACGCCGTTATTCATATTAAATAAAAGGAAATAAAATGAAAGAAGTTTTTGTTAAAGATGCTCCAAAAGCAATTGGTCCATATTGCCACGCTATGAAAGTTCACGGTTTAATGTTTTGTTCAGGACAAACTCCTTTAGATCCTGAAACAATGAAAATAATTGGAAAAAACATTGAAGATCAAACTCTGCGTGTATTAAAAAATTTAACTATTGTTTTAGCAGAAGAAAATTTAACCTTGAAGGATATAGTAAAGACCATAGTATATCTAAAAAATATGGAAGACTTTGAAAGAATGAATAAAGTATATGCAAATATGTTTGATGGACATAAACCTTCAAGGACTACAATTTCAATAAAACAAAATCCATTAGATGCTTTGGTTGAGATAGAATGTATTGCAGAGTTGAAATTATGAAATATTCCTCTCAACACCGATCGCCATTTTGGTTTGGCGGATTTCCACGAAGGGATGGCTATGCCAGTGATTTTTGAAATTGCATTTTGTTAAAGATTTTTTTCGATGTGTATTTAACCTACTAATATTTATTTAAGTTACTTAGTCACCTTACTCAAAATTTGAAACCTCCAAGGTTTTCAAATAAAATATTTTGATAAAAACACTATCTTAGTAGTAAGAATCTTAAAACCTTGGAGATTTTACTGTCGCCTTCGTAAGTTGAGTTAATTAGTTAAATTTCTATCAGGATTAATTTTATACTCAATAAAATTAAAATAAATAATGGAGATTAGTTTGAAGAGTAAACTGATATTTTTATTAGCAATTATTTTTATTTTAAGTTCATTCGGTTTTAGTCAATCATTAAGACCAAGAGATTATGGAATTTATTTCGGATCACTTAAAACCGGAGAATTTAATTCCATAACTGACGTTAAAGGTGTGCTTGTTGGACACGAAACAATAATTGAAAATCAAGATGTAAGAACGGGCGTAACTGCAATACTTCCATATCAAGGAAATATTTTTCAGAATAAAATACCTGCAGCAATTTACGTTGAAAACGGATTTGGAAAATTAACGGGTATTAGTCAGGTAGAAGAATTAGGAAATATCGAGACGCCAATAATACTTACAAATACTTTATCCGTACCCACTGCCGCAGATGCTTTAATAGATTACATCTTAACATTTGAAGAAAATAAAAATGTTCGCTCAGTAAACCCGGTTGTTGGAGAAACGAATGACGGCGGCTTAAATAATATTCAAGAGAGATATGTAAAAAAGCAGCACGTATTTAATGCAATAAATAATGCAAAATCTGGTTCGGTAGAAGAAGGAAATGTTGGTGCTGGAACAGGCACGGTTTGTTTCGGTTTCAAAGGAGGTATTGGCACTTTATCTAACAAGAATGGCGGATATACTGTTGGCGTGTTAGTTCAAACTAACTTTGGCGGAGATTTAATAATATCCGGAATTCCTGTTGAAGAAGAACTAAAAAAAAATAAAGACAACGAATCTGGCGACGGGTCGGTAATGATTATTATTGCAACTGATGCTCCTCTAAAAGCCAGGAATTTAAAGCGTTTGGCTAAGCGATCGCTTTATGGCATTGCAAGAACGGGAGGCAATTGTTCCAACGGAAGCGGTGAATATGCAATCGCATTTTCAACTGCGATTGATCTTAGAAGTTTATACGAAGGTGGAGATGAATTTTTTGAAGAAGGATCTGAATTGAGAAACGACCGAATGACTCCCCTTTTTGAAGCAGTTATTGAAGCAACTGAAGAAGCGGTTCTTAATTCGCTATTTGCTGCTGAAACAATGACAGGCATGGATAATAAAACAGTTCAGTCGCTTCCTGTTGAGGAGGTAATTAAATTGTTGGAACAGCACAATTTGATTAATCCTAAAAATAAATAGAGTAAAATTTATAATGATGAACAACAAACCACTACTTGGTATAATTGGCGGAATGGGAACTGCGGCTGGTTTACATTTTCAAAAATTATTTTTTGATGTCTGTAACAAAAATGGAATTAAAGGCGATGATAATTATCCCGAATGGATTTATTTTAATGCTTCAAAAGCGCCCGATCGTACTGAGGCTCTTCTTAATATTGGAGATTCGCCAGTAGAGTATTTAGTAGAAGTAATTAAGAAATTAGAAAAAGCAGGTGTTGATATTATTGTACTCACTTGTAATACAGCCCATTCTTTTTATGATGAAATAATAAATCAAATTAAAATTCCATGGATTGATTTACAGAAAGAAACTGCTAAGCTAATTAAAACAACAGGATATTCGAGTGTATCGCTTTTATCAACAGAGGGCACATTAAAATCGGGTGTATTTAGAAAAGCAATAGAACCTATTGGAATAAATTATTTTGAACCTGGGCTTTATTTAGAAATACAGAAAAAAATTACAGATACAATTTACAATCCGGGTTACGGAATAAAATATACAGGATCGAAAATAAGTAGTGAAGCAAAAAGTATTTTGCAAGAGGTTGTAGATAAATTAGAAACTGAGGCAATCATCGCTGGCTGTACAGAATTATCACTTGCTAAAGAAGAACTTATACTAAAGGCTGATTGGCTGGATCCAATGAAAATAGCTGCTGAAGCATGCTTTAAATATCTTAATTCAAAGTTGTAAGAACAATATTCTTATTATTAAAAATTCTGATTAGATCACGAGAATTTTGACTTAAATGAGAAATGAAATATTGAGAGGTTTTTAGAATTATAAAATTTATTAACCAATTTAGTTTTATAGTTAAGGACAGTAGGTTAAGCACAAAACCATTATATCTATAAAAAAGATGAAAAAACTAATTCTGCTCTCCCTAATATTAAGCTTCAATTTTATCTTTGCTCAGGAAAATAATTTCTCATTATTTTTAAATATTGGTAGAGCAAGCGATAATGATGCAATTGGAAATTTAGGAGGCGGTGGTGGCGGGCTTCACGTTTGGAAACCAGGTCCAATATTTAGACTTGGCACAGAATACGAATTAAATAAAACTTTTTCTGCGCAAGGTTTTGTTTCATATTCATTTTACAAATATGATGGCAGCCGCAGCTATGGTGAAAAATCAAGTTTCGGTTATAATAATATATTAGATATTATGAGTAACATTAAATGGAAAATCGGAATATTCAATTTGAATTTAGGCGTCGGAATTTCAAATCAATTTAACGATGACATAAGATATTTGGAAGAAACACAATATCACCATGCAAGTGTTTTTGTAGATGCAAAAAACAAAACTGTATTTGCCGGTCAATTCGGATTAGGTTTTGATATTCATATATACGATAGGTTTTCAATCCAAACAGAAGGTGATTTATTTTTTAGAGAATATCTTGGTTCAGCTTGGTTATTAGGAATTAAATATTCTTTGAACAAAAATTAGATTTAATCATTAGTTTTTTTCGAAAACTTATTCAATATTTTTTTTACTTTAGATTGACTGTTTAATCAGCTTTTAAGCCGATTCTAACCGAGGCTTACCGCAAATCCTTACAATTTTCTTAACCAATCTATTAATATCCTATCCTGAATTATTGATCCTCTCTGTAAAAAACATCCATAAAATCAGCTATATTTTTTTCTATTCAAATTATATTAAAGAATCATTTATCTTTAAATTTAAGTAGTAATATGAATAGTTTTATTTAATGAAATATTTTTACTATTCAATAGATTTTGTAATAGAAATTTGTAAAAACAAGTATTTTGTTTTTTTAATGTATGTTAAAAGATTTCAATCTTTCTAAAACTCAAAAATCAATTTTGTAAAATTAGAGTTAAGCCTTATGAAACAAAGAAAAAATAATTTTAATAGTCTTAAAAAAAAGATTGACACAACTATACGCAAACTTGAAAAGAACAAAACCACAGAAAACAAATCCTTAATTAGCCTGCTTAAAGAAATAACTCAATTTCAAATTGATCCTAAATTAACTAATGAAGCACTATTCCGTACCACACTTTATAGTATTGGTGATGCAGTAATTACAACTGATGTAAAAGGTAATGTTCAACAAATGAATCCCATTGCAGAAAAACTATGCGGGTGGAAAGAATCAGAAGCAAGAAACAAACATCTTCAAAAAGTTTTTAAAATTATTAGTGGGCCAACCGGTAAAAAATCTGAAAGCTCTTTCAATAAAGTAATAAAGACAGGTAAAATAGTTGGGGTAGCAAATCACGCGTTATTAATATCAAAACCCGGAAATAAAATTCCAATTGTATTTAGAAGTATCCCAATTAAAAATGATACTGGAGAAATTATTGGTGTTGCTTCAGTTTTCAGAGATCAAAGAGAAGAAAGAAAAAATCAAATCGCACTTGAAGAGAGCGAAAGCAGATACAGAGCATTTTTTGATAACTCCCCCGATGCAATTTTTCTTGCTGATCCTGAAACCGGAAAGATAATTGATGCAAATAAAGAAGCCTTAAGATTATTAAAAATACCGCATTCAAAAATTATTAAGATGCATCAATCCCAACTGCATCCAAAGCGGCTTGAAACTTATTCTACAAAAGCATTTACTGAGCAAATTGAAGCAATAGATTTAAAAATTCCGCTTGAAAACTTTCTTGTTACAGCAACCGGAGAAGAAATACCTGCAGAGGTATTAGCAAGTATGATAACTTTAAATGGGAAGAATGTTGTACAAGGTGTTTTTAGAAATATAAGTGAAAGAAGAAAAATTGAATCGGAATTTCAGAAAAGTAAAGAGAGAATGGAGCTGCTTATCGAAGGAACACCGCATTTATTTTTTTACGTTCAAGATTTAAAAGGCAATATTGAATACATTTCTCCTTCCATTGAAAATATTACGGGATACCCAGTTGATAAATGGTTAAATCAAAATCATTGGTTTGCTACTGATTCACCTATAAATCAAAAAGCGAAAGATAGAACTCGAAATCATTTAAATGGCAAAATTATTCCTGAACCAGTATATGTTGAAATACTGCATACAAACGGCAGCAAAGTTATGATTGAACTTTATGAGAGACCCCTCTTTATAAATGGAAAGGTTGTTGGATTACAGGGTGTTGCACATGATATTACTAAACGATTAGAAGCTGAAAAAAATCTTAAAGAAATTGAAAGCAGTTACACCAGATTATTTGATAGTGTTTCGGAAGCAATTTACATTCTTGATAAGAATGGATTTTTTTTAGAAATCAATGCTGGTGCTATAAATATGTACGGATATGAAAGAGCAGAGTTGATTCGAAAAACTCCTGCATTTGTTGGCGCCACAGATAAAAATGATTTAGAATCTGTTGAAGTTTCACTTGGAAAAGCATTTAATGGAGAGAAACAACAATTTGATTTTTGGGGTAAAAGAAAAAACGGAGAAGAATTTTTAAAAGAAGTTCGTTTGTATCCGGGTTTTTATTTTAATAAAAAAGTTACAATTGCAATAGCTAATGATATAACAGAAAAGAAAAAGGCTGAAGTTTTATTACGTGAAAGTGAAAAACGTTACAAACTGATTGCGGAAAATACCGCCGATTCTATTGCACTTTTTGATATGAATTTAAATTACACCTACGTTAGTCCATCCGTAATTAAGTTATTAGGCTATACTTCTGAAGAATTAATTTCTTATGGTTTTGCAAAGATTATCTCACAAGAAGATCTATCTAACCTGAAAAAGATCTTACTTGAAGAATTGGAAAATGAAACTATTGGTATTGTGGATAAACTTCGAAACCGAATAATAGAGTTAGAACAGATTTGTAAAGATGGAAGCAAGATTTGGGTAGAAGCAACCATGTCATTTGTTAGAGATAATAAAGGCACACCGGCTGG
>JBDTRQ010000207.1:0-2115 GCA_039931535.1 Ignavibacteriota bacterium | reverse complement strand
TTCCTGCGGAGGCGGGAATCCATAACAATAAAATAGATTCCTGCTCCTGCCTGCCGGTCGTAGATCCCTTTGGGGTAGGCAAGGTTCGCAGGAATGACAATCCTAAAAAGAGGAAGAAATGAACGAACAACTTATAGAATGCGTACCAAATTTTTCAGAAGGGCAGCGTCCTGAAATAATTAAACAAATAACAGATGAAATTGAGAAAGTAGAAGGTATAAAACTGTTAGATGTTGATCCCGGTTATGATATGAACCGAACAGTTGTAACTTTTATCGGAAATGCAAAAGCTGTTAAGGAAGCAGCATTCAACTCTATAAAAAAAGCTTCTGAGCTGATCGATATGACTAAACATAAAGGTTCACATCCAAGAATGGGTGCTACGGATGTTTGTCCTTTTGTTCCGGTAAGCGGAATAACAACCGAAGAATGTATTGAGCTTTCAAAAGAAGTTGCAAAACGTGTTGGTGATGAACTTGCTATACCCGTTTATCTTTATGAAAAATCAGCATCAAAACCAGAAAGAGAAAATCTTGCAAAGATAAGGCAGGGTGAATATGAAGCACTTGAAGAAAAATTAAAAAGACCAGAATGGAAACCTGATTTTGGTCCAGCCAAGTTTAATGCAAAAGCCGGCGGAACTGTAATTGGTGTTCGCGAATTTCTGATCGCTTACAACATAAACTTAAACACACGTGAAGAAAAATATGCAACAGATATCGCTTTTGAATTAAGAGAAAAGGGTAGAAGCGCGCGAGAGGGTGGTGATGGACCATTTTATTTTAAGAGCGAAAAGATCTTGAAATACGAAAAAGAAAAATATCCCTGCGGCAGTTGTGATTTTATTGGAAAGACAATTGATGAAACAATTGAACACTGCAAGGCAAAACATAATTATGATCTTGTTGAACTGTTTGATCTGAATGGAATTAATTCTTCAAAAGCGGAAGGACAATCAGTTAAGATTCCCGGAAAATTTAAACACTGCAAAGCGATTGGCTGGATGGTAAATAAATATGATCGTGCACAAATCTCAATAAATCTTACTAACTACAAAGTTACATCAATGCATGATGTTTTTGATGAAACAGAAAAGCTTGCTGTTGAAAGAGGTTTGCGAGTAACGGGCAGTGAAATAGTTGGAATGGTTCCTTATCCAGCTTTACTTGAGACAGGAAAATATTTTTTACAAAAACAGTACCGTTCAACAGGAATTCCGATCCGTGATATTTTAAACACCGCGGTTCAATCACTTGGATTGGGTGATGTTTCAGATTTTGTAATTGAAGAAAGAGTTTTAGGATTGCCAAAAAATCTTAATACAGCACTTGTTGAAATGAAGCTGACTGATTTTGCTGATGAAGTATCCAGAGCAACACCAGCCCCAGGCGGAGGCTCTATTGCGGCTTTATCCGGTGCACTTGGTGCGGCATTGTCATCTATGGTTGCAAACTTAACTGCAAATAAACGCGGCAGCGATCCGGAAGCTGATAAAATTCTGAATGATGCTGCAGATAAATGTCAGGAAATAAAAAACTTATTATTAAAAGCAGTTGATGATGATACAAATGCTTTCAATGATTATATGGCTGCACGAAGATTGCCAAACAAATCTGCAGATGAAAAGAAAATCCGTGAAGAAGCAATGCAGAATGGATTGAAGCACGCAGTTCACATACCACTTATTACAGCAAAACTAAGTTATGAAGTAATTGAAATTGCACAGACTGTTACAAAATACTGCAATCCAAGTTCTATTACTGATGCTGGCGTTGGAGCGCAAAGTGCTTACACTGGAGTAGTTGGTGGGTTTTATAATGTGCTTATTAATCTAAAAGATATAAAAGATGAAAAGTTTAATTCTGAGATGAGAAAAACTTGTAAAGAGTTAAAAGACAAAGCTCAGAAAAAACTATTTGAAGTATTGGAGTATATTGAAACTAAACTGTAAGTTGGGAAACAAGAATTTCGATATAAACGATTAAGAAAAATTATAGAGATTGCCCTTTATTGAATAATTTCTATTTAAATAATAATTTTACATAAATCATTTTGATTATTGCGAGCGTAACTCAGTTGGTAGAGTGTCAGCTTCCCAAGCTGAATGTCGCGGGT
>JBDTRQ010000206.1:0-2445 GCA_039931535.1 Ignavibacteriota bacterium | reverse complement strand
TAAATCTGTAATTATTAATATGTATTTGAACAATATAAAATTCTCGAAAAAAGAAATATTTGACTATCTCAACTGGTAAATTCGGTGTTTCAGATTCAACTATTTTTGAATAGTCGTTTTCAACATAAGAAATTCCTGAATCTTTGATTGTTAATGAAGGATTAAGACAAGGAAGAATTTTATTCTGTATTTCTGTATCATAATTTAACTCACTAAGGTTTACCTTACTATTTTGTGGGATCGCTAAATAAACATCTATTGATGGAAGTTTATAACTAATTTTATTGGATGGATTTGTAAATTCAAAATAATCACGAATAATAAAATCTCCGGTATTAGTATCCCTAAACTTTGGTTGATATTCATCCAATGAGATTAAAAAGGAGTTGTTAGCAACCTCAATATTTGTCTTTTGTGCTAATGTTAGATACGAAATTAGAATTAAGGATAATAAAATATATTTAGTCATAATTTTCTAGTTGCTGCTTAGATAATTTATACTTTATTATTCTAAGAATAAAGAGTGGAATTCCAACTAGATATCTTTTCCAAAGTCGTTTTGGCTCAAAAAATAATCTAATCAGCCATTCAAAGCCAATCATCTGAATCAATTTTGGTCCGCGTTTTTTATTTCCTGCAAAAACCTTTGTTCCATCACCTACTGCAATAATTACTTTTGCGTGTATAGATTGTTTGTTTTCAGTAATCCATTTTTCTTGTTTAACAGAACCTAACCCCACAATCAGAATATCTGGTTTTAGGTTTTCGATATTTTTTAAAATATTCTCAGTTATAAAATTATAGCCCTCACTAAAACCAAGAATTGTAAGTTGAGGATTAACGACAGAAATTCTATTTAATGTTTCTTCCTTATCACCAAAAAAATAGAATGACCAACTATTTTTTATCCCTTCTTGTATAAGTTCAATATAAAAATCAGAACCAGTAATTCTTTCTTTTAAACCATTTACTCCGTATAAGAATTTTGAAGCTAAATAAACACCGATCCCATCGGGATGAACTACATCAAATTCTTTCAATGAATTACGAAACAGTTTATCTTCTATGGAACAATTAACTATATGAGCATTTGTACCTGTAATTAACATTTTACCTTTGGATTGGATACATAAATCAATGAGTTTTAATAGTTTTTGATAACTAAGAAAGTTGATTTCAACATTAATTATTTTAAATCGTCTACAACTGTCGTAAGACATCTAAATAAACCTCTTTGTACTTTGGTAATATCTTATCGGTTGTATAAGATTCGAGAACTGTCCTGTTTAAATTTTTAGCTAATTTCTCACTTAACTCTTTATCATTTATAACTTTAAGAATTTGATTTTTTAATTCTTCAACATTTTCGGATTCAAATAATAATCCATTATGTCCATCTATAATAATTTCAGGAATCCCATCAACATTGCTCCCAATAAAAGGTTTACTCATTAAACCAGTTTCAAGCATAGCAAGCGGGAATGGATCAACTCTGGAAGGTAAAACAATTACGTCCATAAGGTTGTAATAGTCGAAGATATTCTCCTTTGCTGATAGCAATGTTGTATTTTCTTTTTTCAGATCATAATATTTTTTTACTTCTTGATTATTAGGACCATCACCTACCAATAACAAATGAACACTTGGGTTTGAATTTGACAATTGGTTGAAAGCTTCCAGTAAAATATCTACCCCTTTTTCAGCAAAATCAATTCTTCCAACAAATCCTATTATATGTTTATCTACTTTTATTCCTATCTCTTTTGCAATTTGATTTTTCTCTTTCGTATTTAAGATCGATTTAAGTTCAACCGCATTATAAATCACTCTGATTCTATTCTCATTGATCTGAAAATTGTTTATCAAATGATTCTTTATAGCCTTACTGCAAGCAATCAATATTTCAGCTTTATAACTAAATGTTTTTTTTCCTGAAACTTTGCTTTGAACTGAAGTTATAGTTTTAATTTTTAATAAAGATTTTAAGATCCAAATTATTGAATCAAAATATCGATGATGGCAATGTATAATTTGAATGGAGTTTTTTTTACAATATTTAAAAATACGATAAAGGATTTTTATAGTTCCATAAAAAGAGTCTTTATTTAGATTGATGATTTGCGGTGAAAATCCAAAATTGTTAAATCTTTTTACCCCATCACCACCAATTGCAATTAAGTGATGTTCAAAATTTGTAGAGGAATTCTTTATAATCTGTGAAATCGTTCTTGTAACACCACAGGCAAGATTAATTTCAGTCTGTAAGTGAAGAATTTTAATCATCTATATTGAAACATCTCTTAATATTTTTTCAAATTCATTTGCTAGTCCTTTAAACTTACTAAAGCTACCCATTATATAATCTATCCTTAATCTAATTCTTTGTTGTTTAAAATTGTCTACGAATTCTTTCGGCAGAAAAGAAATAATATATGCTGATATCAT
>JBDTRQ010000205.1:0-5341 GCA_039931535.1 Ignavibacteriota bacterium | reverse complement strand
TGCAGTTTAAGAAGTTTGAACAACAGATTGATAATACTTTTCAACAGGATGTTATAGATAGACTGGGTTATTATATCAGGACAGAGCTAGGAAGAGTTTATGAATCGCTTGATCTAAATAGATACAGGTACAGCATTCCCGTTCCAATTACAAAAGAAGAACGAGATCTGTTTAATTCAAACACAACTGAGATTGATTTAGATACCGATTCAGTTATTCAGCAGCTTTCAAAAAGATATTTGGACACAAGTTTTGGGTATAGAGATTTTATTGAAGCAAAATATTTCCCAGTCCAGTTTATAGCTGATTGGGGTGGTGGATCAACAAAAAGCCATAAAAATTCACTGATAAAAAATTTAAAGAAGCGCAGACTAATTGATGCAGAAGATCCCAAGAAAATTCAGCTGAGAGGGAATAGACAATATTGTTACAAGATGTCTAATGAATTTTATAAGATGATCACTAGTGAGTTCGAAGAGTGCCAGTAGTGTCCGGAAAGTGCCTGTAAGTTTTAATGAGCTGCAGGCACTTTTCCCTTCCAAAACAAATCAAAAATACAGTTTATAGTGTAAGTGCCTGTAACGGACATAAGAATATATTAAAAATAAAAAAAGATAAAATGAAGATATGTTATATAAAGGATTGAAAATCTACGTCCACTGGAGGCACATCCTGCAAACCAATAACATACAATGACTTATGGTGATAAATAAGTAAAAAGTTATGGACACATCACAGGCACACCCCCCAACTCCAGCCGAATCTACCCGGACTAGACTTCGTTATTGTAATGAAAATGCTTACATCGCTGTTTGTCAGCGAGCCAATTATTGGTCAGAGGGTGGTGGAGGGTGGGTAATAATATTATAATTACCTGCTTATTGCGCATCTGAGGCCTCCTAAAATTAAATTTATTCTTACTGCGGTAAAATATCAAAAAATGGATTATACTTATGGAAATTGAAACATTTAATTATTATAATTAATTACAAATGATTAAATATATTGGTGAGGATGGCACATCAAAAGAAAAGGCCATCATAATTCTCGAGGCTCAAAACAGTTTCGAAGGAGTTGATGCAGAATATTTATGGCTGCAGGAGAAGTCTGGCGAACAAAATGTTGAGTGGAGGCTCGTTGACCAGGAGTTTGTCGATGAAAGTGCTAAACAGTATGATTTATTAAGAATAGAATTTGCAGATGGAGTAATAAAAGAGTTTTGGTTTGACATAACAGATTTTTTTGACAAAGAATAAGTCTGCGAATTACTTTTTTTAAATTATAAGAATCGTGCAGGCCCCCAAGAGAAATAAAATATACTTGCGTGGTGGAGTGTCACTTGAGTCCCAGGCTCCAAAGAATTAAACTTCCTTTTTACAGCTTAGTATAGATTGTTTTAAGCACCTGCCGCCAAACCTCTGGCTATTTTAATTCCTGCGACAGAAATCGAATGGTAAAATTTTTACGCTCCAATTTTTTATAGCTTATAATAAAAAACCCTGATACCGAAGCCACATGGGATCGTTAACAGAAAGCTTAGGGGAGGACTTGACTGCTAGACGCTATTTAGATTAGGTTAATGACTTGATAGTAAATTTGACAGTCAATCATTTATTACACATCAAAACTTTCGGAGAACCATAAAATGGCAGACTAAATAGTTGTAATTCACCAAATGACTCCAAATGATGTTATGAGAACGAACAACTATAATAAACTAAAAAAATTAACTAGAAAGTTTTTTGAAGTAAAAGTAAAACCCTATGATAGATATAAAAATGCCAAATAATATAAATAAAATATGTTTAGAATAAGATGTTTTAATTAAATTGATTTTTGAAACATCACCCGATAGAACAAATGCAGACCAATAATATGGATTTGCCGAATAATTATTTTTAAAAAATATTTTTGCTTTTTGCATAGATTCAGATTTATCAAATCCTTCGCTAAGATATTTGTAAAAAGTCTCCATGAATAATGAAGTATACTTATCGTTTACATCCCACAAGGAAACCACAATACTTTTAGCGCCTGCCTCAAAGAATGATTTTTGCATGCCAATAACACCTTCAGCTTCATCAACAGCACCCAATCCAGAGCGGCATGAACTCAGTACTACCATATCAGAATTAAGCCTTAGTTGAAGAATCTCTCCTGTTTCAAGAAAGCCATCTTCCTTATCGGTTTTATTCTGAGAGAAAACAATAAGGGGCTGATCTTTCAGTAAAAACGAGTGTGTAGATAAATGTATTATGCTGCTTTGTGAAGCATTTTCTTTGAATTGTGTTTCGGTTGCATTTTCAGAAAGCAACACAACACCGTTGGAAAAGATTGAATTAAGATTATTTATTTCATCTTTAGAATATTTTAGTGGATACAGAACAATATTTCTTGCATTAAATGAATCGTCTTCAAGCAGACCACCTCGATAGCTAAGTGCAAAATCTTTATTGCTTATTTGAGGATCGCCGACAAGAAGAACTTTATCATCATTTTTTTGTTTTATCAATTTTTGCATAACGTAAATTGAAGCAGAAGGCGTATAAGAAACTGGGTAATCTTCTATCAAGAATTTCTTGTTATCATAATAAAACGGACTATCATCATTTTTAAACTCTGTGACAAGAAACTCGATTGGCAAAAGTACTAACTCCGCGGGCATCGAAAAAATAAGTGTTTTTCCAATGGGAATATCTCTAACAATTGGCTGAATAACTTTTTTGTAAAAATTATTGGCAGCTTCTGTATTGAAGGAAAACAAATCTTGGTTTAAATAAATATCGCTGTTTTGATATTCTGTCGAATAAAGTGGCGCAATGTCTTTGAGAAGTCTAATCGTTTCTTCTCTGGTAACGGCTATATTCTTAACAATCGTTTTATTCCTGGTTATATTTATAAAATACAAAGTGCTCTTACCAAAGAATAGCGTTATCAGATTCTCTTTTTCGTTTAAGTTATTTTGTATTTCTTTAATTGTCAACTGTTTGTTCTCCTCTAAAGATGATTTTAATTGAGGACTAACTTTGTAAATCTCTTTTTTCAGATTTCCATATTCATTGGTAATGTTTTGTAATTTGTTGCCGGAAAACAGATTGGAGTTAATCATCCACTTATAATCATAAAACGTTTTTAGCTTTTCTTTATTCTTGTAAATAGAGTTTATCTTAAGTGCAGTAAGATTTTGAATTGTATTTCTTGAATGCGATTTTTCAATTATCAAAAATGCATCTTCAGCTCTATCCAGCTTCAAGTATAATTCAGCAAGCTCGTGATAACAATTGTTAACCCCTGAAAAGTGCGAGATTTGAATTTCAGAATTACTTACTAATGATTCAGAAATTTTATCTGTCAGGTTTACTGCTTTAAGAAAACTTTCCTCTGCTTTTACTGAATTATTTTCATATAAATAATTTTTCCCCAAAAGATATTCTGCTTCTAAAACATTATTGTAATCTTTTTCTTCTTCAGCAATTGTGGAGGCAGTATTTAAATATGAAATTGATTTAGGAATTTGTTTTCTATCAGAGTAAATCTTTCCAAGATATAAATTTTGTAATCCAAACAGCTGATTGAATCCGACTTTCTTGCTTTTTGACAAAAGTCGGATTAATGTATTTTCTGCTTTAATATAATTTTTCTGAAGATAAAAATTATGTGACATTTCTGTTGAAATAAGAGTTTCGTAATAAACATCGTTAATTGCTTTGGCTATATTTAATCCGACATTAAAATAATAATCACTCTTATTTAGACTATCTATCAAGCCATAGGCTAAACCTATTTTGAAATTTAAATCTTCCATAAAATAGGGATTGCTCTCAGCCGCGATCCTGTTATTTGCATCAAGAAAAATCTGTAAAGCTTTTTTGGGTTTGTTAATGTTATAATAAAGTGTTCCGATACTTACATCTACAGAAGCTCCTGTAGTAATATCTTTAATTTTTAACGATAGTTCTTTTGCTTTCTCATAATAAGTGAGTGATTTAGAATAATTTGAAAGATTTGCATAAACATCTCCAAGCCCGCGAATATTTAATATTTTAGATATAATATTTTCTCCGCCATAATCTAACCCATTGTTATAAAATTCTATTGCCGCAGAGTAGTTGCCCGTCTGTGAATATAATGTAGCAATATTTGCACAGAGATTTGATAATCTTTCTTTATGATTAAGAATTTTAAATATTCGAAAACTTTCTTCATAATTATTTTTTGCTTCAACAACATTCCCGGAATAAGTATAAGACACTGCGAGTTCTGATAATGCGGTTGCCTCAAGTTCCTGATTTTCTATGCTTCGCGATTTTTGTAATGCTGATTCTAATTTATGCTTAGCATCATCTACATTCCCATACTGATCATCACCAATAGCAAGATTGATTAACGATTTAATTTCTTCCCTACTATCACCAAAACGCTTTGCGCTTTCTAAGCTTTTATTGTAAAGTTTTTCTGCGTCATCATATTTCCCAGAAAGCAGGTAAAGCGAGCCTTGTGAAACCAGGACCTTACTAAAACATTTATCATCTTTATTGAGCAGACTTTCTGCGCTCTTCATAACCTGAACGGCTGTTTCATAATCACCTAACCCGCGATAAGAATATGAAAGGAGATATAACTCTTCAAATTCTTTTTTGTCCCTTAATATTTCAATTGCCCCAGGGTAATTATTGGTATTATACTTATACAGCGCAGTTAAAAAATCAAGATATAAATTCTGCGACGTATGTTCTAAAATAAATTTTTCTATTTGCTTCATGTTCTCAGAAGCCTTAGCTGCAAATATCAGCTCATCATAAAACGGGTAATACTTTGGAATACTTGGTAGCAATGAGTACAAAAGATTAAACGAATTTTCATAATCACTTTTTCTATTAGCTATAAGAGCCAAAAGATAATTCTTTTCAAAGTTGTCGCTTATTTGGTTAACAGAATCAGGAAGGTCTTTAAGGTTAGAGGAATTTAAAATGGTTGATTCTAAGCGGGTAAACCTTTGTGATGATTGTTCGGGTTCAGATTGCGTTATATTTCTAATTTGATGAGATGAGCTCGGAATCTCAACTGGTAAAAATCCTACGGCAAGAAAAAAGAAGCCTATAAAAACTGACAGAATCAAAAAAGAAAATATTATTGCACGATTTTTCATTAATTAAACTCATTTAGAACTAATTATAATTCTTTAATCAACTCTTCAGCTTTTTTATAATAACTTCCCTTACCATCAATAACAATTTGTAAGTGTCTTTTTGCAGATTCAGTTTCGTCTATCTTTAAATATGATTTGCCAATAAAATATTGTGCATCAAGCTTAAGGTTATCAAACTTACCACTATTATTT
>JBDTRQ010000204.1:0-2427 GCA_039931535.1 Ignavibacteriota bacterium | reverse complement strand
ATACTATAACCCAGTATAATAACACTGATAAATAATGACAATATGTATGAATAAATTACTCTTCGATCTTTGATCTGGGAATACAAGAGATAACAAATCAGAAAAAAAACTAAGAAATGAAAAAATGCGGTAAGACTTATCCAAATATCAATTGAAAAAATAGTAGAAATAAATACTGTTAATAAAATAAATAGGATTAAGTATAGTAAGGGTCTTGGAATTTTAGGATATAGATCTAGTTTTAATCCATAATCTGATAAGAATAAATATAGGAGTATAAATAAAGAAACTATTGTTACATATGGTCTATACTTTTCTAGGACATTCCCAGTCAAAATAAGTTCGGCAATGATAATTAAAGATAAGATAGATAATCGTCCAAACTGATAAATAATAACGAAAACAATAATTCCTAAAAGGATATATGTGATATTTTGTTCAAAAAATAAAATTAGGAACAAAATAAAACTAAATAAGAAAAAAATTATCTTATTATTTAACATCTTTTTAGAGTTCCCCTAAAAATGAGATATCTCTATTAACATCAGTCAGTTTTGCAATCAGGTTCTCAAGTGATTCAAAAACTTCATTAACATTCAAAAGAGTCATACAATCAAAGTGTGGGCAATATTTTCCTCCAAAAGTATAACAATATTTTGTTGTTTTTGGAGTGCATTTTAATTGCTTTTGTATAGATATATGATTTCCCCCAAAGGGGAGATGAAATGTAGGATTGGTAGGTCCGTAAATACTGAATGTAGGTTTACCTAACAATGCAGCAATTTGAAGAGGTCCAGAATCATTTGACACAAATATTCTACATTTACTAATATTACTAATAAGGTCTTCAATGTTCTCAGCTAAAATAATTTTAATTCCAGATTGGTCCAAGGTAGAAACAACATCTTGGTCTAATCCATTCTTAGGAAAAATGAAAGCACACTTATTATGGTAAGAAATTTTTTCATATAATTTTAAAAAATTATTAATTCCCCATTCTTTTGCTTTCCAGCCTGCAAGTGGTTGAATAAGGATAACACCTAAATTATTATTTTTATTTTTATAACCAGAAAATTTTTTAAGTCTTTCTGGAATTAGACTCCCTAAAGCATCAAAATAAATGTCAATTTGATGCGGTCTGTCTCTTATTACTTTATATTCATCATAAATCCCTTTATATAAAGATTCATTTACACCATAAATTGTTTGACATCTTGAGGTAAGAATTAAACTAGCTGAATTTATTGCTCCAGTTAAATCAACAATAGTATTTGGAGAAATACTTTTTAACTGTTTTATTGCTGTTAATGAAGCCAATCTTCCATTAAAATAGAAATCATTTTTATTTAGGATACAATATTTTACATTTTTAATAATTTGATTATAAATAATTTTAGAATCTCCGAAACATATAATGTAAAACGTTTTGCCCTTGTAAAATTTTAATAATTGAACTATTGCAGGAATAGTAAAAACAGTATCTCCTAACTTGTTTAATGAAATTATTGCAAGAGTTTCATTATTTTTTTGTTTGTCTTTAAATATTATTCTAATCAGTCTGAAAAATAAAAACAAAAAAAATATTAGAACTTTATTGAAATATGAGTTTTGTACTATTTTTTGTTTTAACGTCATTAAAAGATCATCATATACTGTTTTAATAAATTGAGTTTACAACAAACTACTAACCTTTTTCAAAAATGCAAGGTTGTAGTTTGTTTTAGAACAATTGACTGAAATTTCTTAAACTACATTTTGTAAAAAAACTTTGGTAATTAAGTTTAAATAGCTGATTGAACAATATTAAATTTTAAATAAAATTTTATTTTTTAAAAATTTTTCTTTGCAAAACTAAAATGTATTTATAAACATTCAGAAACTCTTCATCCTTAATTATGAATAAGATGATTGTGTAAAGTAAAGTGAAAATAAATATTTCAATCCAACTAACTAACAATCTATTAGAATAAATTGTAACACTAATTAAGACTTTGACACATAGGAATGAAATTATCGCATTAAATATGTAAGAAATTGTTGGATAAATAATGTGTTTATAATTTAATTCTTGAATCTTGTTCCTCAGTACTATTATAGTCATCAGAAACAACGAGACATAACTTGCCGACGTTGCAAGCGCGAGACCATTTTGTTTATAATGAGCGATAAAAACGATATTTAGAATAACTTTAACACACATAGCTAAAACAGAGATAACTAAAAGTTTCTTAATCCATCCAAATGAATACATTAGTTTATTCAATCCGCCATATATAGCAAAAGGGATTAAACCTAAAGTATAATACTTTAGGGCAGAATAAGTTAAATTTGTCGCTGATGAATTGAATTCTCCCCTTTCGAGTATAAGCCTAATTATTGAATTCCCCCATAAAAAAAAGAGAATAGAAATAGGGATAAAAATTAAAA
>JBDTRQ010000203.1:0-1548 GCA_039931535.1 Ignavibacteriota bacterium | reverse complement strand
AAGATTTATTTTATTTATAAACCCGTCAGCCTGAGCGAAGACGAAGGTGATCAATAACTTAATAATCCTAACTTAATTTCATCTCTCGTCTGCGCTCGAGATGACGGTTTGAATAAAATGAAACTTTAGAAATATAAACAAATTTATAAAAAAACCCCTTCTTTTAGGGAAGGGGCTTGGGATAGGTTTTTATTTTATCAAAACCATTTTTTTACTTTGCTTAAAATTATCAGTTAGTAAAGTGTAGAAATAAATTCCACTTGAAACTGAACTTGCATTAAAATTAACAGAGTAATTTCCAGCAGCAAGATTATCATTTACCAAGGTTGCAACCTCTTTCCCTAGTATGTCCGTAACAATAATTTTAACGCTCGAAGTTTGCGGAACACTAAACTTAATTTGCGTACTTGGGTTAAATGGATTTGGATAATTTTGTTCTAACTCAAATTCTGTAGGTATTATTCCACTTACTTCTTCAACATCAGTTGGACTGAAAGATGCTGTTCTTAAATCATCAAAATAATATGTGCCTATATTTTGATTTCCTGCTTCATAAGTCATTTGGAAGCTATCAAAACTAAGAGGCGGTTCTAATACATTATTACCAATCCAGTTCCCAGTTTGTCCGAGTGATAAATCCCAAGTAACTATTTTCCATCCAATCCAATCAACATCGTACCAGGGACTAACTTCAAAATTACCCGGTGCAGTTTCCTTTACTGCAAATCTAAATTTATTATTTGAACCATCACCAAAAAGAAAAACCTGCAATAAAGTATTTGTTTGAAATGTCGGTGTTGATGGTGAAAAGTATTCTCTTATTAACCAGCTTGGTGCAGAAGTGTCCCAACCATAATCTAACTGTAAAGACTTTGCACTGCCTGTATTTGCATTTAAAACTGCTGTTGAAACTTGAATATTATTTAGAAAAGGTAAAACACCAACAGTACTTCCGGAAACAGTTGGCTGCCACCAATTTGAAATTCCGTTTTCATAACTGTCTATTATTATCTCTGAAAAATAATTTGAATTTCCTGTTGAGAATTCAACATTGTAATCAGAAGTTATTGGGTTTCCAAAAATATCTTCAATGCCAGCCTGAACTTTTATTATATAAGCTTCGTTTTCAACTAACGGTGTAGTTATAAAAAAGTTTAATACACCTTTACCTTTCACAACATAATATCTTAGGATTCCGTTTGCATTTGTTTGAGTAGAATTTCTTACAACTTTAAATCTGCTTGAGATTGTTGAAGTTTTTAATGCTTCGCTGAATGATACATTAATAATAGGTTTATATTCAACATTTGTTGAACCTGGTGTTGGATATACATCCGCAACATCAGGAGCAGTTACATCTGCAACTTTTGTTTTAACAGTTAGTGTAAATGGATCGCCGCCAATGCCGTCGCTATCGCCATCAAATAGATGTCCAAACTTTCCTTCCGCATTTCCGCCGATGGTAATATCGTATTGTGAATCAAAAGCAAAATTACTTGAGTTGATTGTTAAAGTTTGATCCGCGTTGCTCCATCCAGTTGTGTATGA
>JBDTRQ010000202.1:0-11722 GCA_039931535.1 Ignavibacteriota bacterium | reverse complement strand
ACTTCAATAAACCATCCCTGTTTTTTTTCTTCATCGTACTTAAACTCAACCATCGCAACACCATGGAAATTAACAGATTTGAGAAGACAAACTGCATAGTCTTCCAACTCCGATTGATGAGTGCTGATTCTAAGAGTGCTAGGCCCACCGGATACGATTCGCTCTCTTATTCTTTTATGAGTGAATAGTGCTTTCAGCTCCCCATTGTTAAACAATACCGAAACCCCATAACCACATCCGCTAACATACTGTTGAACTATAAAATCTCTAAAATTTAGATTATTCTTAATCAGAAATCCTTCTAAATCCTTTTCCAAAATTGCTTTATCAACAAAGTAAACACCTTTTGAGGATGAGGATAAAAAACTTTTGAAGACTAAAGGATAACCAACCTCGTGAGCAAAGGTGGTTATTTCTTTAGCTGAATTTGGAATGATTGATTTTGGAACAGGGATTCCTAAATCACTGGCAATTTTAAAAGAGATCGACTTATTGTGAAGTTTAATGAGATTATCATATGATGCAATAGGAATTTTAATTTCAAGATTATTAAACTGATTTATATACTTTGCAACCGTAAAAACTTCCTCTCCTGTGGGAATGTAAACACGGGGTTTTAATTGTATGATTTTCTCAGCGATATCATTGATAAACTTTTCAGGTTCAGAATTATAATCAGCATGTAAAAACTTTGAGTAGGCGTATTTTGAAAAGACACCCATACCTTTATTTTTATCGGTACCAAACGCAACTTTAAGATTTGCTGTTGAAAGTCCTCTGAGAACGTTATAAGCAATTCTATCCCACCCGTTTGTTAACATTGCATCAATAATATTGTCAGGTTTTACAGTTGCTCTTTTCAATTCGTACCTTAAAGATTTTCAAAATTTTATTATTGATAATAATAGACGCCCATACAATTAATTCTTTAAGTGTTTTATCTCTTGAGTATGATCTGGAAAGCAAAAACCATCTGCTGTAATCATTTTCTAACCATTTTACTAAAAGATCAAAATCCTCTTTAAATATATTATATCCAAGGAGGGGCAGATCCATTCTTGTACTTTTCTTAATCCCTGATTTTCCAACGGGATTTATAGAATGTGTTTTATTCAAAGATAAATCAAGTAAGGCGTTTACAAGTTTAATATAATCTGAATGCCTAAATCCCCATTTAGAGGTTTCCTCAAGTATTGATTTCAGAACAGCTTCAACAGTAATAACATTCTGCACTTTAGATTAAAAATCATTCATTTTTTAAACTAAAATTCTATTAATAATATTTTTATTAACTTCCATTAAAAAAGCATTTTGATGATTATCTTTCCATCTGATAATACAATACTTATTATTCGATCAAATTGAACTCTTTGGAAGAATATCCAATAAAAGCATAGTAGCGATTTAAAAAATACCCAATTTTACTAAACGGTTTTACTTAATTATCACCCATTTCTTTTGATATTATTGCTGCTGTCTCTTTTACAAAGGGTTCAATAAGCATTCCTCTTGGTGAGAGATTTAGATTATAAACTTTAAATTCACCTTTAATTAATTTATCCCAGCCAAAATTAGGATCCGGTTCTGAAGAATAACTTACTATAGGCTTTAGCAGTATGGTCTTACCGTTGTAACCTTTAGGTTTGTATTCAGCCTGTGCCTTTTCATTAATATCCCTAACCTTGAAAGTCTTTTTTGATGTACCGGGATTATCTTTAACATTGATACCTATTCTATCAGTTAAAGAATTAATTTTTGCAATAGTTCTGCGCTTTAAAACTTCTGCCTTTTGTCTAATGAACTTTACTTTATCACTTCCACTTAGTCTTTTAATATTATCAAAATGAAATTTAATATTTTCAATTTTATCAGCAGTTGAATTTTCTGTAGAAACTTTATTTTCAGAAAAGCATACGTTATAAGTTTCCAGCATGAACAGGTTCTTTACTTCATCACCGTTATTTCTAAGTTGTTGTGCAATTTCAAAAGCAACAGTACCACCCATACAGTATCCGCCAATATTATAAGGTCCGGTTGATTGTGCTTTTTTTATCGCTTCTATGTAATCAATTGCCATTTCTTCAATATTGTCTATAATGTGATCTGAACCGTCTAGTCCTCTTGATTGCAATCCATAAACGGTTTGTTCATGGTTTAAATTAATGGCAAGTTCTCTATATAAAAGTATATTCCCTTCTGCGCCATGTATTAAAAATAATGGAACTGTTTTTTGATTACCTTTTTTAATCTCAACCAAAGGTGACCATCTTTGCTCTGTTTCATTTCCGTCAATTATTTTTGCAAGTTGCCTGATTGTTTGAGCACTAAATAGAGTAGCCAGCGGAATTCTCTTGCCAGTTTCTTTTTCAAATTCAGTAAACATTTGAGCTGCAAGAATAGAATGCCCTCCAAGCTCAAAAAAGTTATCAATGATACTTAGTGTCTTAATCCCTAATAACTTTTTCCAAATCTCATACAATATTATTTCAGTTGGTGTTTCTGGTAGTAAAATATCTTTAGCAGGACTAGGTTCAGAAATATCATAATTAATTAATATTTTTTTATCTATTTTATTATTTGCTGTCAAAGGTAATTCTTCAAATGGTATAATCATAGATGGAACCATGTAGTCGGGAAGTACTGAAAATAGATTATCCTTTAAGTCAATAATAAATTTATCAGTAATAAAATTCAAAGATGGATTATTATAATATTTTTTTTTGTTGAACGTCTTTTTTGCAGAATCTCTTAACGGATAGATTGGATTACCGGATATTTTTTTTGAAACAAAAATTGCATCGAAATGCAATTGGTCCCCATTTATTGGCAAAAGATTATCCACTTTATAGGAATCGTCTTCTAGCGACCAAATGTCTTCAGGATTAACATCCTGCTCTATATATCGAAAGGATTTCAAAACTTTTAAAACACCATTCTCTTCTTTTGAATTTTCCACAAAACGAGCTTTAAAGAATCGTTCGCAAATTCTTTTATTGGGGATATTAGTAATGAATAAAGCAGTTGGTTTTTTGTCCTCTAAAATTTGTTTTATTGTCTGTAATGAATGTTCTTTTTTATCCCATTCTAAATTCAAAATTGAATTTATATCAGAAACTTTTCTTTTTTTATTAATGTAGACATCATAATTATAAATAATTGGTTCATTTTCTAAGCTGCCTCTCATCAGTTTAATTTCTAGATCATAATCATCCGATTTTGTGTTGAGATAAGCCGAGAAAAATTCGGGATCTACAAAAAACTCCGGGTCATGCTTTATTCTATTAGAGATAAGTTTATTAAACTCACCTACTTTTGTATCACTTGAAACATATCTTAATTGATCGTAAAAATTAAAATTGTGCAGCAAAGAAAAACTTTGCACATCACCAATAAACAAACATCCACTATCATCAAGATATTCCAAAACCTTATCTAAAACTTTAGTTAAATAATTCTTATTAGGGAAATATTGAATTACTGAATTAATAATTATTGTATCAAAAGATTTTTTTTCAAAAGGTAAATCGGCATCAGCTGATTGTGAGATTAGTTCAAATGACGAATTCTTTATATTTAATTTATCTAAATCTTTCTTTAAATGTTCAATAATTGTATGCGAAATATCAGTAGCAGCATAAAACTTACATTTATTAATTATTCGTTTCATAATATCACCGCCCCCACAGCCAATCTCCAAAACTTTTTTTGGATTAAGAGAGATCACTCTTTCAGTAGTTGAATTAATCCATTCATTATATTGTTCTCTCAACTTATTATCGTGTTTAAACTGTTCAATTACCAAATAACCAATTTCTGAATTTTTATTTTCCTCAGTATTGTTTTTTTTGATTGCGGTACTATAAAGTTTTTCCCAGTTATTTTCCCAATCTATTGAGTCGTTTTCACTAATATTTTTGTAGGAGTTTATATTATCATCGGGCACAAAGAAAGCCACTAACCTTTTATCATCTTGCCCGAATTCTTTGGTAATAACGGCAACATCTTTAATGAATGGATTTTTTCTTAAAGTAGATTCTATTTCCCCTAGCTCAATTCTGTAACCCCGGATTTTTACCTGATCATCAATTCTACTTAAAAATTCAATTTGATTGTTAGAATTTAATCTAACTAAATCACCTGTTTTATATACTTTGGTTTTCTTTTCTTTATCAAACGGATTTAGGATGAATTTTTCTTTTGTCAATTCGTCTCTGTTCAAATAACCAATGGATAATCCTTCACCACCAATTAATAATTCCCCAGCCACTCCCGGTGCACAGAAATGATTATTCTTATCTAATATATAATATTGTGTATTTGCAATAGGTCTCCCCAAATGAATTATTCCATTTCCTTTTTCAACTTTATAGCAAGATGACCAGATAGTTGTTTCAGTTGGTCCGTACATATTCCATAATTCATCAACCCTTTCCAATATTCTGTCTGCAAGATTTCTGCTGAGGGATTCACCACCACAAAGAGCTTTTAGTTTTAATTTCTCATTCCATCCGGATTCTAAAAGAAGCTTCCATGTAGCAGGAGTTGCCTGCATAACAGTTACATTTTTCAGTTTTTCTAAGAGCAGTACTCCGTCTATTGTTTCTTTTTTAGAGCTAAGTACAAGTTTAGCTCCTGAAATGAGCGGTAGATAAATTTCTAACCCGGAAATGTCAAATGAAAGCGTTGTAACAGCTAATAATGAATCCTTTGAAGTCATACCAGGTGATTCTTTCATCGAGAGCAAAAAGTTAACAAGACTTTTATTTCTTATTTGTACACCTTTTGGATTACCTGTAGAGCCTGAGGTATATAAAATGTAGGCGATACTATTTTCGTCAACCTTGACCTCTGAATAATCAGCATCGTACTTTATATACTCTCTTACATCGAGTACTCTTCCACTATAATATTCAAATAATTGTGCAACTGAATTTTCTGTAATTAAGTAAGGACAGTTCGAGTCTTCTAACATATACTGTAAACGGCTTGGTGGAAATGCTGGATCTAGTGGAAGATATATAGCTCCAATTTTAATTATTCCTAATAAAGAAATTATCATCTCAGTTGAACGATGAAGTGAAATACCAACAACATCTCCCTTTTTAATGCCATTATTTTTGAGGTAGGAAGAAATTCTGTTAACTTCAGTAAGTAATTCGGCATAGGTAATAATCTTATTTCCAAACTCAATGGCTACTGAATCAGTATTTTTCTGAACTTGTTCCAGGAACAGATTATAGACAGTCATTTAAGTATTAACTCTTTTTGTCATTAAAATTATTTAGAATATTCATTATTTCTGAAGAAGAAATAATCTGAAAACCCTTCAGAGGTTTATCAATATCTTCAACTATTTGTTCTAAAATGTAATTGTAATAGTGAATGAATTTTTCGGCCGTTTTAGAAGAAAACAAGTCTGGATTATATTCGCATTCTATTGAATACGTATTAGAATAATTCACCAGATTAAATCCAAACTCAAATTGATAGCCTGCAATCTGACTTGGCAAAAAATCACATTCAACCCCTGAAAAATTTAAACCCATAATTGATGGATCGACATTAAACATCGTAGAAAGTAAGGGTGGTTTTCCAGCATTTCTTTTAATTTTCAGTTTAGAAATAATGTCGCCATAAGTAACTTGTTGATTATCATATGCATCGAGTACAAGGGATTTGACAAGTTTTAAATAGTTTGAAAATTTCAAATCAGGTTCAACATTGAATCTGATGGGCAGTAGGTTTGTGCAATGACCGACTAAATCATGAGCACCCACTATTTGCTGGCCAGCTACTGGAATTCCTGTTATGACATCTTCATCCTGCGTCAATTTATATAACAGAAGTGAAAAAGCGGATAGAAGCGTGACAAACAAAGTATTTCCTGATTTGGCGCTGAGATCTTTAGTATTCTTAAACAGAGCAGAATTAATTTGAACAGTTACTCGTGAACCATTAAAGGTTCTAACTTTAGGTCTTGGATAATCAGTAGGGAGTTCACTTTCATTCCGCGGGGATGCAAGTTTATTTAACCAATATTTTTCTTGTTCCTTATATTCAGAAGTTTTTTTAATTTCTTCACTAAAAGAACCAAATTCGCGCATTTGCATAGGTGTTTTTATTTCAACGAAATTTTGTTCAACTTCCTCCGAGTAAATACGACTTAAATCTTTGACCATAACATCATAAGACCAACCATCACAGATAATGTGATGAGCAGTTATAGTAAGGCGGTGATCCTCCTCTTCTAACTTAATAAGCTCAGCTCTAAGTAATGGTCCATTAATTAAATCAAAAGCTTTCGATGTTTCAGAATTAATTTTGTCGGAAGTTATTTTCTTTTTTTCATCATCATTGAATTTCGAGATGTCAGTGAAGATTAATTTGAAGTTTGAATTATTATGGACTAATTGATATTGTCCATCAGAAGAAAAGGTTGTTCTTAAAGCTTCGTGTCTTTCTATTAATTTATTGAAAGCTTTTTCCATAGCATCTTTACTAAGATTACCTTTAAACACAAGATGTGATGACTCATTAAATGCGCATGATGCATTTTCGTTTAGCAAAGATGCAACCCATATTTCCATTTGCGCATCTGTTAATGGATATTTATTCTCTTCCAATGCTTGTCCAATCGGAACATTTATTTTTTTCTTTTCATCAATTGTCAAGGGTGCTGGGAAGAAACCATTATCCTGTAATTCAACTACACTTTCTTTAAAAACTTCTATAATGAACTTTATGTCTTTATCATTATGTGCTTCTGATAAGAAAATAGGAAATCCCTCAAGAATGTGTAATCCTTTATTTCGTAATACATAAAACAGCAAATTGAAATAACTCAAATCTTTCGGGTATGCATAATAGAAGATAGAACTAAAATTTATCATTTTTAAAGGCATGTTTATTTGAGTAAAAAAGGCATTTAATTCTTCAGTTAATTCAGCAGTTTTTTTATTGAGACTTGCCTGTAAAGTTCCGTTTTTTGATTTCAAATATTTCAAAGATGCAAGCGCACCAGTGAGTGACAGAGGATGTCTGACAAATGTTCCAGCAAAGAATGTTACTCCGGCCTCAGGAATTGATTCATCTCCATACTGCCACATACCTCCATCGAAAGCATCCATATACAAAGATTTGCCAGCAATGATGCCAATTGGAAATCCACCACCGATTACTTTACCATAAGTTGAAATATCCGCCCGAACTCCAAACCACTCTTGAGCGCCACCTTGACATGATCTAAATCCCGTTATTACTTCATCAAAAATTAGTGCAACTTTTGCCTCCTCTGTCATCTTTCGTAATTTTTGTAAAAAATCTTTGGGCTGAAAATCAAGTCTTCTTGATTGAACTGGTTCAACCATAACTGCTGCGATTTCAGGAAGAAGTTTTTCTATTGCTTTCAAGGATTCTTCGGTACCATATTCAAGAACAATGGAGTTCTGTACATTTTCTCTCGGAATACCAGGAGCAATTGGCATAGTTTTCAAAGTATTACCTATTACATTAGTCTTCACAAGAACTTCATCAATAATACCATGATAGTCCCCGGTAAAAAAAACGATTTTATCTTTTCCTGAAACAGTTCTTGCTGCTCTTATTGCACCAAGCACTGCTTCTGATCCAGTAACACAAAATCCAGCTCTTTCCATTCCAGTCAATTCGCATATTAGTTTTGCAACCTCACCAGCAATCGGAGACTGTGGACCTATTTCAAAACCTTTTGGTATCTGTTCAAGAATAACATCCCTGATAAACTTTGGATTGTGCCCAAACAAGTATTGGCCAAATCCCATCAGTACATCAATATATTCATTCCCATCTATATCCCATAATCGTGCGCCTTCAGATCTCTCTGTAACAACTTGATAGGTCATCTCTTTCCATATCGGTAAAAATCCTGATACAGTTCTTGGATCAGCGTAGTGAGCTCTATGCTGCTGAGTTAGTTTCTTTGAATTTTTAGTTTTCTTATTGTAGTCCCTAATCAATTTATCCAAATATTTCTGTTGTTGAGATGTGAGTGCTGATCCTTTTTTTGTCTCAATTGGTTTATATGGTCCGAATCTTTCGAATACTTTTTTCTCTTCTTTTGGTGGGGTTATTATTTCTGATCCAATGGAAGAACTGATGAGTGGAACATTATCTCCCTTTTCTTTTTTTGCCAATTGAGTTTGAATTACCGGTGTTTTTATTTCTTTTCCACCAAGTAATTTAAGTTGCTTTTTCATTATCTCAAGTTGTTCAAATACTAATTTTTCTACAACGTTGTTCTTTGATTGATTGTAATTATTTTGTTGTTCCTCCTCAAAATAAGCCGTCGCTTCATCAAACTCTTCCACATCCTCCTCGCTTTCTTCTTCAACAATTACTTCCTGTTTCACTGGTTCGAACTTACCTTCAGGTAATTTGCTGTCAATATAATCAGCAATGGATAAAAGATTAGGATTAGTCTCTAGTAATTGTCTAAGAGTTATTTTAACATCAAATTTTTTCTGGAAACCTAAAGTAACCTGAGTCATAAATAATGAATCAAACCCCTGTTCAACAAAGGTTTTAGTTTCATCAAGCTGAGCCTTATTTATACCCGACAATTCTTCTAAAACATCTTTTAATAGTAATATAATTTTTTCTTTTCTGGTCATTGAAGTTTCCTGTATAACTTTTTTAATAGAGGGTTTCTTAACTACTCTTTTAATGGACTGCCTTGTTTGAACGGTATCTAACTTTTCCAATTCAGTAATATTTGCTTTAGGTGGTTCTATCCAATAGCTTTTTCTGTCGAATTGATATGTCGGAAGATGAATTCTTCTTCTCTTTTTATTCTTGTGAAAATTCTTCCAATCAATTTTCAAACCAGCCACCCAGAGTTTTCCGATAGAAGAATAAAAATTCTTTTGATCATCAATATCTTCATTTGGCTTTGTCAATGTTGTAAAAACCGATTGCTTAATTCCATCAACTCTATGCTGACTTACCATCGTTGATAATGCACGACCTGGACCAAGCTCAATAAATATAAGATTATTCTTTTTCTGAAGCTCGGTTATTCCACTTGAGAAACGAACTGGGTTTCTTAATTGCGATGCCCAAAAATTAGGATCTGTTGCCTGTTCATCAGTTATCCAGGTACCGGTTAAGCTTGAAATAAGTGGTGCGGTTGGTTTATTTAATGTAATCTTAGAAAACTCATCAGTAAAAGGTTGTAATGCTGGTTCCATCATCCGGGAATGGTAAGCATGTGAAGTATACAGCACCCTGTTTTCAATTTTTAGTTCAGTTAATTTTTCTGACAAATCTTTTACCCTGTCAGTAGGCCCGGATAGGACAGTAAGAAGTGGTGAATTAATAGCTGCCAAACAAATGTCTTCATTAAGGTACTGTTTAATATCAGATTCATTTAGTCTAACCGAGAGCATACTGCCAGGCTGCTGCTTTTGCATCAGTCTCGCCCGCATTGCTATTATATACAATGCATCTTCAACACTAAATACGCCGGCCAGACAAGCCGCAACATAATCTCCTATGCTGTGCCCGATCATAGAACCAGGTCTAATTCCATAACTTAATAATAGCTGTGCTAAGGCATACTCAATTATAAACAATGCTGGTTGAGTATAAACAGTTTGCTCAAGTTTTTCTGCTGTTGCTTCATTAATATTTTCTGGGAAAAGCAAATCCCTTATATCTAACTTAAGATGAGGTTTTAGAAACTCGGCACAATGATCAACCATCTCTCTGAATAATTCCTCGCTTTCATATAATCCTTTTCCCATATTTACATACTGGGCGCCTTGGCCCGGGAACATAAAAACAAGGTGAGGATTATCATTACTGTTAAATTTGCCTTTGTTTATCTCTGAAGAGACAGCCTTTGCAATTTCTTCTGAGGCTTTTGTATTGTTATCAGCAACAACAAATTGTCTCCATGCAAATTCTTTTCTTCCTTCCTGTAATGTGAAGGCTACATTAGTAATTGATTCATTAGGGTTATTATTTAAGTAAACCATCAATGCATCCAAATTGTTCTTCAAAGCAGTTTCAGTCTTAGCTGAAACCACGAGTATTTGTTTTCCAATACTTTTTTCAAACTCAGGACAGGATTCAGAAAATTCTTCTAGAATAGCATGTGCATTTGTTCCGCCGACACCGAAAGCACTTACAGCAGCGTGTATTGGATATGGTGTATTTCCAAGATTAGTCAATTTATCAACCACAAAAAACGGTGAATTTTTAAAATCTATTTTGGGATTCGGATTTTTATAATGGAGAGTTGGTGGTATCACTCTATTTTTTAAGGATAAAGCTGTTTTAATTATGCCAGTTACACCAGCGGCTATGTCCGTATGACCGACATTACTTTTAACTGAACCAATTCCACAGAATTGTGTTTCATTTGTAGATTCACGAAATGCTTTTTCTAAACCTTTTATCTCAATAGGATCACCGACTGGGGTTCCAGTTCCGTGAGTTTCGATATATCTAATTGTGGATGGATTTATCCCTGCAATTTGCTGAGCTCTTCTTATTACTGCAGCTTGTCCATCAACACTCGGTGTCATATAGCCGGCCTTATTTGAGCCATCATTATTTAACGCAACAGATTTTATAACCGCATAAATAGAATCACCATCCTTGATAGCGTCTTGAAGTCGTTTTAAAACAATAATGCCAGCAGCTGAACTGAAAATTGTTCCAGTCGCATCAGCATCAAATGGTTTACAATGTCCGTCAATTGAACCAATACTTCCATCAACATAAAAGTAACCTCTTTTTTGAGGGAAAGTTATTGATACACCACCGGCTAATGCCATATCACATTCACCTGAAAGAAGGTTTTGATACGCTTGTCCAATCGCTACTAGAGATGTGGAACAAGCACTCTGAATATTAATTGCTGGACCTCTTAGTCCAAGTTTGTAGGCTACTTTTGTTGGTAAAAATGAATTATCGCTTCCAGTTATAGTTACGTATTCAGCAATTTGATATGAACTTATTACCTCTTCCAATTTTCGCCGATCTGAGAAAACATTGAACATCATATAGGTGGATAGCGCGGCACCGGCAAAAACTCCAATTGACCCTTCGTAATTTTCCGAATTATAACCTGCATCTTCTAAAGCCTCCCAAGCGCATTCTAAGAAAATTCTATGTTGAGGATCCATGATTGCTGCTTCACGAGGATTATATCCGAAAAATTCGGCATCAAACTTATCAACATTTTCTAAAATACCTCTTGCCTTGATAAATTTTAATTCCGAGTTGAGATTACCTTTAGGTAAGTATTCAAGTTCTTCATCAGTAAAAAATGAAATCGCTTCAACACCCTCTAGAAGATTATTCCAGAATTTTTTAATATTATTTGCTTTGGGGTATCTTCCTGCCATTCCTATGATCGCAATGTCAGTTTCTCGATTTTCTCGGTAAATTTTATTTTCAACTCTAGTAAGCTCTGGTTTGTGAATAATTTCTTGCTGATTGCTTATGTATTTAGCAAGCGATTTGATAGTGGGATATTCATACAAATCAATAAGAGATATATCTTTATCAAAAACTTCATTTATCTTGATTTGTAATCTTCCCATTAAAAGGGAATGACCACCGAGATCAAAAAAGTTATCATCTTTTTGAATATTGTCATAACCGAGAATATTTTGCCATAACGTAAACAATTTGTTCTCGATAACCTCTGTCAAATTATTATCAACAGAATCCAAGT
>JBDTRQ010000201.1:0-7864 GCA_039931535.1 Ignavibacteriota bacterium | reverse complement strand
TTTCAGAAGAGTTTTTAAAACCTTTAGATATTTCGCAAACCCAGCTTGCTGATTCTATAGGAGTTTCCTTCAGAAGTATTAATGAACTTGTAAATGAAAAAAGAAATTTAAGTTCAGAAATGGCGATTAAACTTTCAAAATATTTTGGAACATCACCAGAATTGTGGATAAATCTTCAAACTCAGTACGATATTTATCATGTTTCCAAATACATTAGTAAGCAGTTGGAACAAATAAAACCTTATTCAAGATAATTTATGTTCAAAGTAGGAAAAGTTGAAATAGACAAAGCAATTCTGCTTGCACCGATGGAAGATATAACTGATATATCGTTTCGTTTGGTTTGCAGAGAGCTTGGAGCAGATGTTGTTTATACAGAATTTGTAAACTCCGAAGGATTGATTCGTTCAAATCAAAAGACACACAACAAATTAAAAATAATTGAAGAAGAACGACCAGTTGGAATTCAGATTTACGGAAGCAGTATTGAATCAATGGTTGGCGCTGCAAAAATTGCTGAAGCTGAAAATCCTGATATGATTGATATTAACGCAGGCTGCTGGGTTAAAAATGTTGTAGGCTGCGGCGCAGGTTCCGCTTTGTTAAAAGATATTCCTTATCTAACAAAACTTGTAAAATCTGTTGTTGATTCAGTGTCGCTACCTGTTACTGTAAAAACAAGAATTGGCTGGGATAATAATTCAATTCAAATTGTTGAAGTTGCAAAACGACTTGAAGATGTTGGGATACACGCACTTACGGTTCATTGCAGAACTCGCGTAATGGGGCATAACGGAAACGCGGATTGGAGTTGGATTCCGAAAGTTAAAGAAGCAGTTTCTATTCCAATTGCTCTGAATGGAAACGTGATGGATGCAAGTGATGTTAAACAGGCTTTTAATGAAACAAATGCTGATGCCGTTATGATTGCACGCGGTGCGATTGGAAATCCCTGGATTTTTCTTGAAGCAAAAGAACTATTACAAAAAGGATACATATCAACAAAAATTGATGATGATATGAAAATTAAAACTTGCTTGAGGCATTTGGATTTAGCAATTGGAATTAAAGGTGAACGCAGAGCAGTAATAGAACATCGGAAATTTTATTCCGGATATTTAAAAGGAATGCATCACGCATCAAAAATTAGAAATGAATTGATGCAATATTTAGAGTACAATCCTGTACGTGATGTTTTATTAAGATATTTGGACGAGCTAAAGCAGATTGAAGTATCTTATTGATTTTTTTTAATATCTAATATTTAATTATGTGTATGTCGTGTCGTCCTGAGCGAAGTCGAAGGATGACAGATACTTGATTTTTGATAATGTATCACACTTCGTCTTCGCTCAGTGTGACAATATGATATTTAATTGTTTTATCTAAGTCTGTTTTATAATATTGAATTTATTCTCCTCACATAAGTTTGCAAGATTTATTTCTACTCTTTTTGTCCCTCCGGCTTTTACATTAATAGTGTATTTAATCTTTGCGTTTGAATTAGAAAATGATTCTTTTAAAATTGCAGCAACAATTTTAATTGCAGTTGCGTTTGGATTTATCGCACCAATTGCTCTTTTTTTAATACTTAGAAAAAAAGGTAAACTCGCTGATCAGGATGCTTCCATTAAAGAGGAGCGAACATTTCCTTTTTTAATTGCTATTGGGTTTTATTTATTGGGATTGATATTGATGATTAAGTTCAATCTAAATATCATTTCAATAGCTTTTTGGTTTTGCTATATTTCCAACACAATAATTACAATTATTATAAACAAGTTTTGGAAAATTAGTGCGCACGCAATGGGTGCTGCCGGACCATTTTCTGCTATTACTTTTGCTTTTGGATTGATCGGATTAATTTTATTACCAATTGTAGCTCTTGTAGGATGGTCAAGGGTTAAATTGAGATGTCATACTCTTTCACAAGTTACTGCTGGAGTTTTATTGGCTTTCATTTCAGTTTATGTTCAAATGTTTTTAATTACTAAATACTTAACAACTTTGTTTTAATAAAAATTTAATATTCAATTTATTTTATATGATAATCTTCACAATAATTTTTGTTAAACTTGGTTAGATTTGTTGTGTAAAAATTTAACGGATTAATTAATGATAAATCAACATCAACGTACATTTAAAGAAGAAGCTGAAAAAGCTAATAAAGATATAGGCAAAAGACCTGATTGGTTAAAAGTAAGATTACCAATTGGTGAAAATTATTCGGATGTTAAAAATATTATGCGCAAACAAAAACTTAACACTGTTTGCGAAGAAGCAAAATGCCCGAATATTTCTGAATGCTGGAATCATCGCACAGCAACTTTTATGATTCTTGGTGATACTTGCACGCGAAGCTGCGGTTTCTGCAATATTAAAGTTGGAATACCAAAGGAACTTGATATTGAAGAACCAAAACGAGTTACTCAATCTGTGATTGAATTAAATTTACGCCATGTTGTAATTACTTCTGTAAACAGAGATGAACTGAAAGACGGCGGCGCAACTATCTTTAAAGAATGCGTTCGTTTAATCCGTGAACAAAAACCTGATTGTACAGTTGAGATTCTTATTCCAGATTTTAAAGGGGAAGAGGAAGCATTTAAAATTATAATGCAAAACCCGCCTGATATTTTAAATCATAATATGGAAACTGTTCCAAGAATTTATCATGCCGTTCGTCCGCAAGCAAAGTATGAACGCAGTTTAGATTTAATAAAATGGTTTAAATCAAATAATCTAAAAACAAAAAGCGGAATAATGGTTGGAATAGGTGAAAAACCTGAAGAAGTTTTAGATTTAATGAAAGATTTGGTTAAAAGTGGCTGCGATATCTTAACAATTGGGCAGTATTTACAGCCAACAAAAATGCATTTGCCGGTTGATAGATTTGTAACTCCTGACGAATTTAAAATGTATAAAGAAGAAGGATTAAAATTAGGATTCAAAATTGTAGAATCCGCACCGCTTGTGCGCAGTTCATATCATGCAGACCAACATGCAAGAGCTATTTTTAATGTAGATTAATTTTTTGAGTAATACAAACCATGTCACCTCGAGCGAAGACGAGAGGGTTATTTATTAGATTTATTGTACGTCTTCTTCTGAAGAAATTCCTATGGAAGACTTCGCTCAGACTGACGAATGGTTTTTATTCTAAAAATTATAATTGATGTGAAAAGCAAAACAATTATTTAATCAATTAATAACTGTTTTTTTACAAGGATTTTCATTTATTCTTAACATTAATCTGCTTATTTTAACACCTCAAAATTAATGCAAGTTTACTATTTAAATTATTTTACTTAATGAAATTAAAATCTACTTTCTCAATTATTCTGTTACTCATATCTTTCTCAATCACCTCAATTGCTCAAGAAAATCAGTATATACTTCCAAAAATAACAGTTGATCAAAGCAGATATACAAATATTGGTAATATCGGTCTTTCTGTTACTAATTTTGGAATGTATGGAAGTGGTTGGGTGAATTGGCCCGGTGTTCCATCCTGCGAATATCCGCTGGGCAGCGGAATTGAACATTTATTTGTTGGAGGTCTTTGGGTGGGTGGTTTTACAAAAGATAATTTAAATAGTACAAATAAAATTGGTCCCTTTGTATCAACCGCTGCTGTAGATGCTTCTACAATTAGTACTAGTAGAGGCGGTGGATTTGAATATACTAATTCAATAACAGACCAAATAACAGAACGATCAAGTCTTTTAGATTCCAGGTATTATAATCCTAGTGCTATCTCACACCAGGATTTTGTAATGGATTTTGCTGATACTAATACACAGTACTTGAACACTGCTACTGGAACTTTTACAGGCGCAGTAATACCCGAACATGTTCCTTTGGGAATAGCTGTGCATCAAGAAACTTATGCATGGAATTTTCCATTTGCTGATTTTTTTGTAATCATAAATTTTACAATAAAAAATGTATCAAATAAATATCTTGACAGTATTTATGTTGGATTATGGACTGATGCAGTTGTTAGAAATACTAAATTAACAGGCAGACCATCAGGCACCGCGTTTTACTCGCACGGCGGTGATGGCTTTGATGATTCACTTAATATAGCATACGAATTCGATGTTGATGGTGATCCTGGGTTTACAGATAGTTATGTTGGTATAACCTTTTTAGGCTCAACACCTGATATAAATAATAATTTTATTATTGGACTAAATGATACGTTGCCCGCTACCAATTTTAATTCTTGGACTCACAATAATACGACGGACGCTAATTTTTTTGCACCTCAGACTGATATTGAAAGATATCATAAAATGCAAGGATATTTTGGAAGCAGTAACAGATATGGAAGCGGAATTGACCCGAGTTTATTAAAACAATCATCTAATAGATCAATAACAATTACACGCGGCTTTTACAATAATATTGCTCCTGGAGATTCATTAAATATAGTATATGCAATTGTTTGTGCAAAGAAATTTGGCAATGATCCTGCAGCACTGGATTTAGATGAACAAAGAACGAATCTTAATAATAATGTTGATTGGGCGTTAAGAGCATACTACGGAAATGATAGAAACCGTAATGGAATAATAGAACCTGAAGAAGATATTTTTGCAGATGGAAAAATTCACAGATATATTCTGCCCGCACCACCAACATCACCTGTTGTTAAAGTTCTGCCAGAGAAAAATAAAGCAACTATTTATTGGGATAAGAGATCTGAAAACTCGATAGATCCAATCTCCGGATTAAAAGATTTTGCAGGCTATAGAGTTTATAGAACTCAGACTGGATTCGATATTACGGAAAAACAGGATATATTAAATTCCTTAGTGTTAATGACACAAGTTGATACTGCTGGCGCAACGGGTTTTAACACTGGTTTTTCTCTAGTTGAACTTCAGGAACCAGTTACTTTTCCGAATGATACAACTAAATATTATTACAAAATCGAAGTTCCAAATCTCTTAAATGGTTGGCAATATTTATTTACAGTAACCGCTTTTGATAAAGGTGATTTAGCAAATAATTTGGAACCATTAGAATCAAGTCTGCTTGCAAATGTAAAAAGAATTCTTCCCGGCACTCCTGCTGAAGAAAATGAAAATATTGAAATTGGAGTTTATCCAAATCCATACTATGGAAGCGCATTATGGGATGGAAGTTCCGAAAGATTACGCAAGATATATTTTTATAATCTACCTTCTGAATGTGAAATTACAATATACACTTTAGCCGGAGATATTGTAAAAAAAATGGAACATAGTAATACTCAAAACGGAAGTGATATTAGATGGTTTGAACAATATGCAGGGGATGGAAAACAACAGTTTGCTGGTGGTGAACATGCCTGGGATCTCATTACAGATAATGATCAGGCTATTGCCACAGGTTTATATTTATTTACAGTTAAGAGTAATAAAACCGGTAATATTAAAACCGGTAAATTTTTAGTTATTAAATAATTCAAATAATTGGAGCACACTATGAAAACAAAATTATTTTTCACATCACTAAAGATATGGCTGCCGATTCTATTTTTTGTAACCTTTACAAAAATTTCATTTGCCCAGCCTTATCCTTCAGTAACATTACATGATATTAATTATATAGCTGATTCAACAACATTTCCAAGTTTTCCACCATCACCGTTAGCTGGCGATACTGTGAAAATAAAGGGGGTGGTTACTGTCCGTACTGTTGTTGGCTCTGATGAACCAGGTGTAGGAGATAGAAGACCTGTAATTTGGGCTGGTACTGCATGGGCTTGTTACATTCAGGATAGAGATAATCCGGAATGGGGCGGAATTCAGGTTTATCAAACAGATACTACCAGTAGTGCAGCTCAGCAAACATTATTTGATCTTGCGGATACCGCAAAAGTTTATGAATTCACAGGTGTTGTAACTCCTTATTTTACATCAACTGAATTTGTTCTTATAACTGCACCAAATCCAATTCCAATCGAACAGATTGATTCTTTGTCTTTGCCTCAACGACCTGCACCTATTCAACTAACTATAGATGATTTATTTTCAGATGCGACCACTGGTAATTATATGATGAGAAAATATCAAGGTGTATATGTTGAAATTATGGCTGGTGAAAGTCATAATTTAATTACATCTGATAGGGTTACAGGCACAGGCTCGACTTCTGGTAACTTCAAAGTAAATGATGGCAACGGTAAATATTTTATGGCTTATGCGCAATCAACTTATTTTAAGACGAACGCAAATGGACTTAGACCAACTTATGAATCTCCAGTAAATGGTTCATATATCTCTTATTTAAGAGGCATTCTTACAATTAGGTCTAATGCAACTGTAGGTATTGAATATTGGATAGTTCCATTATATCCCGATGATTTAGGTCCATCATTAGTTATACCTCCTTCTGTAAGCAATATAGTAAGGGATGTTGCAGTTGTATCGCCTAATCAGGCTGTAACAGTATCATGTTTAGCTAAAGCTGTGCAGGATTCATTACAAAGTATAAAACTGTTTTACAGAGTAAATCAAGGTAATGTGGATTCGTTGGATATGGCTCTCACTGTTGGCGATACAATTTATTCAGCTACAATTCCTGGTGTGTTAGATTCTGCTTTAGTTGACTATTACGTAAAAGCAACAGATGTAAACGGAACTAGTGTTACAAACCCAGCTAATATTAATAGTACTAGATATTTTTATCTTGTATTAAATAGACAACTAACTGTACAAGATATTCGCTATACTCCATTTGAAAGTGCATTCAGCGGATATAACAATTATCGAGTTTCAAACATTGAAGGTGTTGTAATAGCAGATACATCAGATTTACCAGGCAGCATCAACAGAGGCGGGTCAAATCCATCACGTGTTTATATTCAAAATGTTGGCGGACCATGGAGTGGAATATTATTAGGAACGATTGGCGCTAACGCAAACGATGTTCTTAATTTACATAGAGGTGATAAAGTTACTGTTTCTGGAACTGTTATGTTAGCCGGTTTAGGAACCAAAATTGATTCTATCACTAATATTCAAGTTCTTTCTACTGGTAATGCATTGCCTCAACCTCAACTATTAACTACAAATGAAATTGGTACAAGTATCCAAGGTACTTCAAGTGCTGAAAAGTGGAATGGAACTCTTGTTAAATATCAGAATATCGTTATTGATAGCTTGAATGCAGATGGTACGATTAATTTTGGTGAATCTTATGTAAATGACGGCACACTTCCTCACACTAGACTTATCTGGTCTGATGGAAATACGCATTACCACAATGGATGGAATACATCATTTATTGGTAATCCAAGTTATACTGCTGTAGCTAAAGGTGATAGTTTTCATGTAGTAGTTGGCGTTTTAGGTTATACACATTCGTATTATAAACTTTGTCCTAGAAAAGATGATGATATAACAGGATATGTATCTGTAGTAGGCGTTGAAAATGAAGTTAATAATGTTCCGAATAAATTTATTGTTGAACAAAATTATCCTAATCCATTTAATCCTTCAACTATAATTTCATATTCTATTCCTAAGGAAGCGATGGTAACGCTAAAAGTGTATAATATATTAGGTCAAGAAGTTGCGACACTAATTAATAATATACAGTCTGCTGGTTCATACAAAATTAATTTTAATGCAGCAGAACTTTCATCAGGCATTTATTTCTATAGTGTAAAATCTGACAATTTTTCTGTAGTTAAAAAAATGCTTTTTATGAAATAGCGACATTTATTACTATTTACTATTATGATATTTGTTGTAATAGTAAATAGTGTTTTTAGGATTACTTGACTATTATAATAAGTTTTCCATTAGATCAAATTGAGTGATTTATTTAAATATTTTTATTAGGTAATAGGGTAAATGTAATTTTGGAT
>JBDTRQ010000200.1:0-2097 GCA_039931535.1 Ignavibacteriota bacterium | reverse complement strand
AAAAATCGAATCTTATTACCGTCTATAAAGAAAAATCTTTAATATCGAACTATCCAGTAATAGAGCAGCAGGATTTTGAGAATGCTTTTCCCGGGAAATCAGAAAGATTAATTGAGGAATCAATTTATTCAGTCATACCAGTGATTGTTAAATCAAAAGTTGTTGGCGCTTTGTTGTTTGGATTAAAATATTCAGGCTCAAAATTCGGCGGTAAAGATTTAGAGCTTTTAACTGCGGCTGCAAATCAGTTAGCAGTTTCGTTGGAGAATGCAAGATTATATAAAACAGAAGCAGAAAAAATTAAAATTGAACGCGATCTTGATCTTGCAAAAAAAATCCAGCAAAGCCTGTTACCAAAACATATTCCAAATCTTAATGGATTAGATATTTGCGGTGAGATGATTCCTGCTATGCAGGTTGGCGGCGATTATTACGATCTAATTCCGCTTTCAGATACAAAATTATTTGTAGCAGTTGCAGATGTTTCAGGCAAAGGATTGTCCGCATCTTTGTATATGACAAAACTGCAAACAATGATTCAGTTAGCAACGCAAGTAAGCAGCAGTCCAAAAGAAATACTGATTGAAATGAACAAACGATTATATCAATCAATGGAACGAAGCTGGTTTATAACGATGACGCTTGCACTTTTTGATACTGAAAATAAAACTATTAAGTTTTGCAGAGCCGGACACATGCCGCTAATTACTGCAAACAATGGAACAGTTGAATCAATAAAAACTGCAGGCATTGGTCTTGGGTTAGAGAAAGGTGAAGTGTTTGAAAGAACTTTGCAGGAAGTTGAATTAAAAACAAAATCAAATCAAATATTTGCTTTCTTTTCAGATGGAATTACCGAAGCAATGAATGAAAAAGATGAAATGTTCGGTGAAGAAAAACTAAACGGAATTCTAAAAGGCAAGTCAAACAATCGCTCTGCAGAAGTTATGAACAAAATCTGGAGCGAAGTAAAACTATTCCGCGGCAGCACCCCTGTTAATGATGATATGACTATGGTAATTGTGAAAGTTAGTTGAATTAATTTTTTATTCAGTTCACGAAAAATCTAAAACTGCAACCAATGGTTGCAGAAATTGCTTGGGCACATAATTTACTTATTATGGAAAAATGTAAATTATAAATATCAAGGTAATTGAATTAAAAGGCATATCAGTTACAATTGGAATAACACTTCAAACCTTAATAGGCTATTAAACAAACTGCAAGTATAATCAGATTACAAAGTGCAGATATAAAACAATATCGAAGGTAAAATGGAGAAGATGCAAGGCGTAGAGTTAAAAAAATCCTAAATAATCCCTCCGCAGAATTCAGGGAAGGGCAGTGGGAAGCAATTGACTCTGTAGCAAATAAAAATAAAAAGCTTCTTTTAGTGCAGCTTACAGGCTGGGGAAAAAGCATTGTATATTTTCTTTCAACAAAAATTCTTAGAGAAAGCGGCAGGGGAATAACTCTCATATTCCGGCTACGGCAAAAGTTCCTGATTGGTGGCTAAGCTGTGACGAGTAACACTTCTATTATCCGCTACTTATAATAGTGTATCTTATTTCTTTCCGGAAACGAGATTCGCAATAAATTTTGCAAAATCATTAATATTTTGTTCAACACTGGCTTTTTCTAAAGCGTTCATATAGTCAGTTCGTCTTTCTAATGGAATAACGGTCCAGTGGAATCCACCTGAAGCAAGCATTACATTCATTAAAAATCTGCCGATTCTACCGTTACCATCCATATAAGGATGAATATAAACGAAAATAAAATGTCCAAGTACTGCCCGAACAGAGGGTTCTTTTTCATCCTGCAGCATTTCAAATAAAACCGGCATCGCATCGCGGACACCATCACAATTCATAGGAATATAATTTGAGTTAGAAATGAAAACCTGTGAATTCCTATAGCCGGCAAGATCAGAGGGGCGTAATAAGCCTGCTGTTACTGAAGGGCTGAACATTTCTCTATACCAATCGCCATGATCATCCTCAGCTACTTTCCCGGAATTTTCACCTTCAAAAATTTTTCCGATACTTTTTTTTACAGATTCAATCTTTCGAAAATTCTTTATCATTGCTATCTTCG
>JBDTRQ010000199.1:0-2275 GCA_039931535.1 Ignavibacteriota bacterium | reverse complement strand
CAGAATTTTTAAAATATTTTGGATTGTTTAATCTAAGTGATCTTCCAAAACCACGTGAGATTGAAGAGATAATGAAAGATGAAGATTTTATCGAACAAAAAAATAAAATAATGATGAACTTAGTTGAAGAAACTCTTGAACAGGAATTAGAAAGCTCAGAAGGAAATAATGACGAGACTGAATAAATTTATTGCCGATAGCGGTATCACATCACGAAGAAAAGCTGAAGAGCTAATTCTACAAGGCAGAGTTACAGTAAACCGAAAAACAATTACGCAGCTTGCATTTAATATAGATGTTGGAACAGATGAAGTTACAGTTGATGGTGAAAAAATAAAACCTGAAAATCACGTTTACTATCTTTTAAATAAACCTAAAGGTGTAGTTACTACAACGGATGATGATAAAAAACGAATGACAGTAACTGATCTTATAAGATCAAAACAAAAAATATTTCCTATTGGCAGACTTGATTATAATACAACCGGCGTATTAATCGTAACAAACGATGGCGATTTTGCACAAAAATTAATTCATCCTAGAAATAATATTATTCGTGAGTATGAGGTAAAACTTGATAAAGAACTTGCAACAGAACACGAAGCCGCATTATTAAAAGGTGTTTTTATTGATGGAACTCGCGGCAAGTTTATTGCAATCAAATACGGAAAGAAAAAAGATAGAAAAAATATTACAGTCCAGTGTACTGAAGGCAGAAACCATTTTGTAAAAATAATGTTTACAACAATTAATTACACAGTTGAAAAATTACACAGAAGCAGTTTTGCAGGAATTGTTCCTGATATTCCTGTTGGATCATTTAGAAAGTTAACACAAGATGAAATTAAAAAACTATCCAAACTTTAAAATTCTAATTTCTGCCATTGTACTATGTTTAAGCATTAGTATTACTGCTCAAGATACAACGAGTGCTGCTAAAGATTCTCTTCAGCTTTACTCATACTCAACAATTTCAGAATTGCGGCAGCAGCTTGATGACATTTTTAACGATACCAGTTTTCGAAATGCCAATTGGGGCGTTGTAATTCAATCACTTGAAAACGGAGAATATTTTTACAAACGAAATGAAGATAAATTTTTTTTCCCTGCTTCTAATTTAAAATTATTTACCAGTGCAGCAGGACTTTTATTGCTCGGTAGTGATTACAGATTTTCAACAAATGTTTTTATAAATGGTTATCAATCCGGCGCAACTATTTACGGCGATTTGGTAATACAGGGCAGAGGTGATCCAACAATTTCCGGCAGATTTTATAATAATGATATCTATTACATTTATGATACCTGGATTGATTCTTTAATCGATCTTGGCGTTACAAATATTAAAGGCAACATTGTTGGCGATGATAATTTATTTGATGATATTGGATTGGGCAACGGTTGGTCCTGGGATTATGAAACTGATTGGTACTCAGCACAAACTAGCGCAATATCCTATAACGATAACTGCGTTGATATTACAATTCATTACGATTCAAAGTATGATTCTGTAATCGTAACATCAACACCAAGTTTAAGAAGTATTGTAATTCTAAATCAAATTACATCTGCTGTTGGAAGTGAGAAAACAAATATTGATGTTAAACGAGAACGAGGAACAAATGTAATTACTGTTTCCGGAAAATTTAGAAAAGATGCAAGCGATTTAATAACATATTCTACTGTTCTCAATCCTACACAATTTGCAATGATCGTTTTAAAAAATCGTTTAGAAAAAAGAGGAATAAGAGTAAATGGATACGCAATAGACATTGATGACTATGAAAGAGTAATTAATTATGATGATCTAGAGTTGTTGTTTGTAAACTACTCAGAAAAACTTAGTGAAATAATAAAGGTAATTAATAAAAGCAGCCAGAATTTTTTTGCTGAACAGTTGTTAAAAACTATCGGATTAGAAAAACTTGGATTTGGTTCTGTTTTAAATGGAGTGAATGCACTAAAAGAAATTTTTGCAGAAATAGGATTGAATCCGGATAATATTATTATGGCGGATGGAAGCGGTTTATCACATTTAAATATGGTAACACCAAGGCAGGTAGTTGAATTGTTAAAATATATGTACTCAAACAAAAATGTTTATTATGATTTTTATAATTCATTGCCAATTGCAGGTGTTGATGGAACTCTTGGAAAGCGAATGAAAAACACTTCTGCAGAAAATGTAGTGCGCGCAAAAACAGGATACATTGGATTTGTAAGAAGTTTATCCGGATACGCAGTTACTGGTGATAACGAACCGATCGTATTTTCT
>JBDTRQ010000198.1:0-1620 GCA_039931535.1 Ignavibacteriota bacterium | reverse complement strand
TGAAAAAATTTCTCCTATTGGCAAACAATCCATCCCATTTTTAATAAACGCACTTCAAGATAAAAACCCAAATGTTAGATGGTGTTCTGCGCTTGCATTAGGTAAATATAAATCAAATGCTTCATCAGCTATAGCAGGACTTCAAAATCTTCTAAACGATGAAGACGCTGATGTTCGCTGGGCTGCTTATGTTTCCATTTCAAAAATTAGTAAAGATGCTTTGAATATTGTCCCAGAATATTCTGATGTTATTAATACAATTGAAAACCTAACTCCAGAATTAATTGAGGAATTAAAAGTACCTGGAGTATCAATCAGTATTATAAAAAATAAAGAGCTTGCGTGGTCTAAAAGTTTTGGAGTTGTTGATACAGATTCAAAAATTCCTGTCAATGACAAAACTATCTTTGAAGCCTGCTCAATGAGTAAACCTGTTTTTGCTTATTTAGTATTGAAGCTTGTTGATGAGAGAAAATTGGATCTTGATGAACCATTGTATAAATATCTTCAAGAAGAATTTGTTTGTGATAATGAAGATTATCCAAAACAAATTACTGCAAGAATGATTTTATCACACACAAGCGGTTTACCTAATTGGCGCAAAGGTGATGAAGAAAGAAATCCGCCGCTACCAATTTATTTTAAACCCGGAACAAAATTTAATTACTCGGGTGAAGGAATTTATTATTTGCAGCGTGTGATTGAGCACATCGTAAATGAGCCACTTGAATCTTATGCAAAACGGACTCTGTTTGATAAACTTAACTTGAACTCTACAAGTTATGTTTGGACGGCAGAACTTGATAAGCAAATAGCAACAGGGCACAATGCTGTAGGTAAATGTAATGAACGAAAAAAATATCTGCACAGCAATGCTGCCTACACGCTTTACACAACGTCTAATGAATATGCAAAATTAATTATTGAGATTATGAAAGATGGAAACAAAAATGATTATTCAGTTTCTGATTCGATGATAAAGGAAATGTTATCACATCAAGTTCGTGTTGATACTCGAGAGGTAACAGATAGACCGGGAAGATATTTGGGATTACAGGGTTTTAGAGGATTAGGCTGGGCAATCGATTCATCAATTACAGGTGATGTCGTTTATCATAGTGGAGCTAATCAAACAGGATTTAGATGTTATTCACAGTTTAGCATAAAAAATGAATCAGGAATTGTTATTATGATTAATGGAGAAAATGGAAGTGAACTTTGGCAAAAATTAATTCGAGTTATTGGAGATCTATAAAATTGTAAATCATATTGTCATCCTGAGCGCAGTCGAAGGATGACTGTTAAATAAATATCACAATCATACTTCGACAAGCTCAGTGTGAAGAACATAATTTTAGAAAATATTTATGAAAATAGAAAAGATTGAACTCCGCCATATAAAAATGGAGTTGGTTTCTCCATTTACAACTTCAATGGGAACAGAATACGATGAAGAGCATATCATCGTTCGTATTGATGGCGAAGGATTAACAGGCTGGGGTGAAAGTGTTGCTGAAGGAACTCCGTTTTACTCTTATGAAACAGTTACAACTGCCTGGCATATACTACAGGATTTTTTAATCCCATCAATTCTTGGGAAAGATTTATCCAGCATTGATG
>JBDTRQ010000197.1:0-3181 GCA_039931535.1 Ignavibacteriota bacterium | reverse complement strand
AATCGTAAGGATATAATTGTTAGTGTATTTTGCTACTGTAGGTTGATGTGGAGGAACACCTGGTTTAGACATATCACGCCTAAAATCCATAGCAAAGTATGCAAGATCTTCAATTGCAACCACATCATATTTGTTACAGAGTTCTCCAATAATTTTTAATTCTTTATCAGTAAAACAAATCCAGCTTGGATTATTTGGATTTGAATAAAGCATACAGGAAATATTTCCTTTGCTCATTATGGATTCAAGTTTATTTCGTAATTTATCACCGCGATAATTATATACATCAAACGATTCCATTTTTTGATTTAAAACTTTTAACTGCTGACGATGCACAGGAAAACCTGGATCAATTAATAGAGTAGTATCTTTTTCAGGATTACATCTATTCAAAGTCATAAATGCAGCAAAGCTTCCCATCATAGAGCCGCAAGTTGGTATGCAGCTTTCGGGACTAACCTCAATATCCATAAAAAGTTTAACAAATTTTGAAGTTTCTGTTTTAAGCTGAGGTATTCCATAAATATCAGGATAGATTGCTGCTACCCCAGATTTTAATGCCTCGATTTCAGCATCTACGCCAACCTTTGTTGGTGGTAATCCTGGAACTCCCATTTCCATCCTTACAAATTTTTCTCCAGTAGCTTTTTCAATTTCATCAATCAATTTTTTCACTTCTCGGATTGATGCTTTGCCGGGACTTTCGAGTTTGCTGTCCTTTATTTTTTGAGTTACAATTTGATAGTCAATCGGAGTGTTTTTATTCTGTAAGTTCATAGAGTTCCATTAAATTATTGATAAAAAGCTCTATTGAAAATTAACAAGGCTTAAATGTGGAAGCAAATTTTAGACAAATTACTCGCAATAAATCTTTTTAGTACTTGTGGGTGTCGATTAATTATACTTATTTGTTTCGCAAAAATTTTCACTTTGTTTCACTCACAATAGAATTGTCTCAGTTTTTTTACTAATTTAGATCTAAAGTTTCAAATTTCTTTGTATATCAAAGATTGTATTGGCTTAATTTATGAGCAGATTATGCCGATTAAGAAAAAGATATTACAATTCAATAAACAAAATCACAAAAGGATTATATGCACAATTTATTATTAAAAAAGATTGAAAATAAAACCGCCGTTATCGGAATTATTGGTTTAGGTTATGTTGGACTTCCTCTAGCTTTAGAATATGCTCTTAAAGGATTTAAAACTATTGGATTTGATATTGATGAAACAAAAATTCCAATTTTAAATTCAGGTAAAAGCTATATCAAACATATCAAAGTTGAAAAGATTCAAAAAACTGTTAACAATAAAAAATTTTTTGCAACAGCAGATTTTTCAAGATTGCCTGGAGTTGATGTTATAATTATTTGTGTTCCGACCCCACTTACTACACACCGTGAACCTGATATGACCTATATAGAAAACTCAGGCAAAATCATTGCTCAGTACTTGCGGGCAGGACAATTTGTATCTCTAGAATCATCTACATATCCCGGTACAACTGAAGAAATCCTATTACCGATGTTTGAGAATGCACCGATTACACAAAATCCAAAAAGTAAAAATTTAAAACCATTTGTTGTTGGTAAAGATTTTTATTTAGCATTCTCACCTGAACGAGAAGACCCAAACAATCTAAAATATTCAACAGCAACAATTCCAAAAGTTGTTGGTGGAGTAACACCAATATGCTTAAAAGTAGCTCTTGCAGTCTACAACCAGGTGATTGTTAAAACAGTTCCAGTTTCTTCACCACGTGCTGCAGAAGCGACTAAGCTGCTTGAAAATATCTACCGCTCAATCAATATCGCATTAGTCAATGAACTTAAAATGGTTTTTGGACGAATGAATATTGATGTATGGGAGGTTATTGATGCTGCAGCAACAAAACCCTTTGGATTCCAGGCATTTTATCCCGGACCTGGTTTAGGTGGTCATTGCATTCCGATCGATCCATTTTATCTTACGTGGAAAGCTCGCGAATTTGAAATTAGTACAAAGTTTATTGAATTAGCTGGTGAGATTAATACTTTTATGCCACATTATGTTGTTGAAAAAGTAAGTGAAGTTTTAAATAAATCCAAAAAATCTCTCAATGGTTCTAAAGTTTTAATTCTGGGAATATCATACAAAAAAGATATCGATGATATGCGTGAATCACCATCATTAAAGCTGATAGAAATCCTTAGCGAAAAGGGCGCAAAGGTTGATTATAACGATCCTTACGTTGATAAACTTCCTAAAACACGTAACTATGAATATGATATGACTTCGGTTGAACTGAGTAAAGCTAATCTTGCTAAATATGATCTCGTTCTATTAAGTACTGATCATTCAGATTACAATTATAAATTCATTGCTTCAAATGCTAAGCTTATTGTTGATACCAGAAATGCTTTTGAAAAAGCTGGTGTAAAATCTGAGAAAGTGTTTAAAGGATAAAATAATAAAACAATTAAGAAATTGAATTAAAAGATTTATATAAAATACAATTATAATATGAAAAATTTTGCATTAACAGGTGTAGCTGGTTACATCGCACCAAGACATTTACAAGCTATTAAAGATACCGGGAGCAACCTTATTGCGGCAATGGACCCACATGATTCCGTTGGTATTCTTGACCGTTATTTTCCTGAAACGAGTTTCTTTACAGAATTTGAGAGATTTGATAGACATCTTGAAAAACTCAGAAGAACTCATTCTTCCGAAAAAACAGATTATCTTTCAATTTGCTCCCCAAACAATTTACACGATGCCCACATCCGTTTAGCACTTAGAGTGGGAGCAGATGCAATTTGTGAAAAGCCACTCGTACTAAATCCCTGGAATTTAGATCGACTGCAAGAAATTGAGAATGAAACCGGCAAAAAAGTTTTTACAATTCTTCAATTAAGAGTGCATCCTGCTTTAGTTGCAATTAAAAACGAATTAGAAAAAAAGAAAACTAATAAGAAGCATGAAGTTGTGTTAACTTATATAACCTCCAGAGGACCATGGTATAATTATTCCTGGAAAGGAAGGGAAGATGTTTCAGGTGGAGTTGCAACAAATATCGGTATTCACTTTTTTGATTTGCTAATTTGGATGTTTGGCGAAGTTCAGAAGAATAATCTTTTCTTAAAAGAATCAAATAAAGCTGCAGGATTTATGGAATTAAAGAACGCTAATGTAAA
>JBDTRQ010000196.1:0-2822 GCA_039931535.1 Ignavibacteriota bacterium | reverse complement strand
AAGAACCAAAAGGAGTTATCGAAGAAGAAATTTATCCTGAAATTGGAGAGCAAACGCTGAAAAAGCTTGTAAATGAATCTAAAAGTCTTAGTATGCCTTATCAAAAGCAAGTTTATTTGAAAATTAGAGATTCTTATGCAAATCATTACCGCCAGATTATTCCTAAAATTATTGATGCAGGTGTAAATATTATTGGCGGTTGCTGCGGAACAACTCCGGATCACGTTAAAGTTATATCAGAAATTGTTAAGGAAAATAATTCTTCAAGAAAGTAGTTATTTAGAAATTTAAATTAAATTTTTTAACAGTCTCGATCATTGCAATGTAGTTTTCTAACTTAACATATTCTGGAATTGAATTTCCTGATCCGACGCAATAACCACCTTCCATTCCAACTTTTTCAATGTTTTTAATAACAGTATTTTTAATCTCATCAACTGAACCACGCGCAAGCAAATCAACATCAATATTTCCAATCAAACATAATTTATTTCCGTAACGATTTTTTACATCTAAAATATCCATTGCCTTTGGTTCGATAGGATGAATTGCATTCACGCCGCAATCGATTATTTTATCCATTACATCAAATAAAATTCCATCAGTGTGATAAATTAATGGTTTGTTATACTGTTTTGCTAAATCTCCAATTTTTTTTAACCACGGAAAAAAATATTTGTCCAAAACATCCGGCGAAACAAGCAGGCTGTTTGTGTATGCAATGTCATCGCTGTACCAAATTGCATCAATAACATCATGTTGAGCAAAATATTCAAACATACTTAAAACAAGATTTCCTACTTGATCATTTAAAGTTTTAACAAGTTCCTCATTTTCAAATAAGGCTAATGAGAATGATTCAAATCCCATCATCTCCCATGTCATAGTAAAAATATCGCCATACTGTCCAACAACTCCGAGACCTTCTGGTAAAAGTGATTTTACTTTTTCGAAATTCGTGAAATCAAAATCACTTGAAGTGGGAAATTTATATTTCTCAAAATCATTAAAGTTATTAATTACTCCATTGCTTTCGGATGCCCATTTTCTAAAAACCGTACCATCATCATTGTAGGAGACATGGTTATCTAAACCAATTTTTAAGGGATTGAAATCAACTTTAGGTTGAAGTTTAATATAATCGTATCCCGCTTTATGCCAAAATTTAACTTCGTCTTCCAGATCATTTAGAGAATGAGCAATAAATTGCTCTTTGATTTTCGGATGAACTCCAAGTTCAGCGAGTGGAATGTATTTTACACTTTCACGTTTAAGTGTTTTTAGGAATGCGTTAATATTTGGAGATTGTGTCATTTTCAATTTGGAGTTTGTTTGTTTCGGCAAAAATAGAAAATAATTATTTCAAACTTCTATTGATTTTGAAGTTATAATTGATCAATTTCGAAACCAATAAAACAATAATATGAGAAATGCTATGTTTCGTGTTATTTTATCCTTTGTCTTAACATTATTTTTATTTGCAGGATTGATTGGAACCGCAAATATTATGTTTCAATCATCAGGCACAAATGATAAATATATAATTGCCCAAGTATCAGAAAAAAAAGACATTAGACTTTCCGTTAAAGAAATTGAATCCGTTACTGCGGTAAGTAATTATCGTTTTACATATGTAAATGCATTAAGGTAAAAAATTATTTCTTCGTTTGGCTTTGTAATTTAATTCTCATCCGCTCAATCTGCCATTTATCGTTTTTCGATTTTCATAATTCCACTTTCCATTAATAATTGCCGCAGATGTATAAATATCTTTTAAGTTATTTCTGATAAATAATTTTTAAAAATATTTTACATCCTCCGCTCAATAGTTTTCCTGGTTGGTTGAAGACCCATTCGAAAGATCGGATTTTATGTTTTACAACTTTCTTAATAACAATCCAAAACCTATTTTAATCTTCCACATAAAACATTTTAATGAATTCTGAAAACATAAAAAGTATAAAAGCTGAAATAGTAAAGACTTTCAAGTTAGCGTATCCCGTCATCATCGGACAGCTTGGTGTAATTATGATGGGTGTTGTTGACAGTATTATGGTTGGAAAACTTGGTTCAGTACAGCTTGCTGCAGCTTCGCTTGGTAATAGTTTGATATTTTTAATTTTGATAATTGGAATTGGAAGTTCGGTTGTTGTTAGTCCAATTGTTGCAATTCTTGTTGGCGGAAAAAGGTTTTCTGAATGTGGAGTTTATTTCAGACAATCACTTTTGGTAAACATCGTTCTATCCTTAATAATGGTTGGGATTATATTAATAGGAATAAGCTATATCCAATATTTAAATCAGCCAAAGGAAGTAATCGAACTTGCGATTATTTACATGACAATTGTTGGATTATCAGCAATTCCATTAATGCTCTTTCAGACTTACAAACAATTCATTGAAGGTTTATCAATTATGAAACCTGCGATGATAGTTGCAATTCTTGCAAACATAATTAATGCATTTGTTAATTGGATATTAATATTTGGAGAACTCGGATTTCCAAAGCTTGGATTAGCAGGCGCAGCCTGGGCAACTTTTTTATCACGCGTTTTTATGGCTTTTGTTATAATGATTTATGTTATGCGTAATCAAAAATTTAAACAGTACGATGTAACTTTTCATTTTCGTGGAATCAATATTCCCGTAATTAAAAAACTTCTCAGCTTAGGTTTACCAAGCGGATTTCAGTATTTCTTTGAAGTAGGAGCTTTTACTTTTGCCGTTATTATGATTGGCTGGATTGGCGCTAATGAACTTGCCGCACATCAAATTGCAATAAATCTGGCATCAATAACTTTTATGGCGGTACTTGGAATATC
>JBDTRQ010000195.1:0-22052 GCA_039931535.1 Ignavibacteriota bacterium | reverse complement strand
TTTGGATAGATGCAGGAGCTGCCAAGGAAAACAACTTTCTCAACTTTATTTAAGTAAGAGGAATGAATAAGATTAGCCTCTATCATCAGATTATCATAAATAAATTCTGCACGGTAAGTATTGTTTGCAAGTATTCCTCCAACCTTTGCTGCTGCAATAATTACAATTTCCGATTTTGTATCAGCAAAGAAACTTTCAACTGCGGATTGATTTCTTAAATCAAGTTCGGCAAAATCTTTATGGATTATGTTGTTATAACCGGATTTTTGCAGTTCTCTATAGATTGCAGAACCAACCATTCCCGTATGACCTGCTAAATATATTTTTTTATTTTTTAAATTGCTCATTAAAAATTATAACCCATAATAAATTGAGAAATAAAACTCATTCAGTCTTGCATCGACGAAACTAAAATCATTTTGTTGTATTGATGAATTAGTTGTCTGAAAACTTAATTTAGCAAAAAGTTCATGAGTATATTCGTACTTTATCTCGGCACCTAAATAAGTATAGTCTTTCCTTAATCCAAAAAGAAAAGGCGGCTGAGGCTGAATATTATATTGCTGCTGCACATTGCCGTCTTCACCTTTACGGATATATTGCCCGAACACAGTCGCCTGTAATCCGCGCATAAACCGGTAATTTAACGAAGCATAAATTTGATCTGCATTGTGTCCCATCCAATGACCAAGAATATAATTATCACTTCTGTAATCTTTAGTTTGAATATAATGATGATAAACAAACGGATAAATTTTTGTGTATTCAATTGTAGTAGTAAGATTCTCAATCGGCAGATCAGTAACAGAGCCGCCAAGTGTAAAACCAAGTTGATTTCTTTGTTTGTATGAATCAAACAACCCGCTTAATGTCAGCTCATCAATAAATAGTGTTGCATAAAGATGAGTGTTTTTAATTTGTCCCTTAGAACTTGCTGCGAAAAAGAATTGTGCATTTCCACCGGCAGCATTTTCTTGATTACTAAGTTGATGATCTGCTAATCTAAAAAACATAATTGGTATGAGATACAAAAACTCAAGTTTATCATCATAAATAATAGATTCGCCAACAGATAAATCCAGTCCTGTTAATGGCGTTACAATTATAGAATGAGTTGCAATAAATTTATCTTTAAATGAAAAACTAATTGTTCCCGCTGTATTATAAAAATACGAATTAGAATCAGGCACATCCGAAGAAAGCCAGCCGTGCATATAATTAAATCGCAGCCAGTCAACGGGTCTTATGTCCAAATTAATAAATCCGTAAGATGGAGGTTTTTGTGAAAGAACAAGTAATCCACTTTCACCATAACCCCACTCGTGAAATCCTTTACCAACTGAAAAAGATCCCCAGCCCCAGTCTGTTGCAAGCACGGCATTTATTTCGCTGTACTCAGTTTTATTATCAGGATAGTTAACAATGTTCCCGTTAGTACGTCCTTCAACGCCTGTTACCGGTGTAAAATCTTTATGCTTATCTATTGTCTTTCCCAATTCTGTGTTATCCCTAAAATCAAAACTAAAACCGAGATATTTATCGATGTATCCGTAAGTGTAAACTCCATTCCAAACGTGAGCTAATTTTTCATTATCACGAGAGCCTATTATCATTCCCACTATTGGACTAACATTTATTGAAAAGAGATTATCTCTAAAACTAAAAAGTCGTAATCTATCTCCTGCATCATAACCAATAATAGTTAGCTGAGAAGAATCAATTTTAGTTTTACTGTTAATATCAAACTCGAACTTAAAATCTTTATTATAAAACTCTAATTCTTCTTTTTCTAAAGAAGTAAGCTGTGCGGATTTTGAAGAGGTTTCTAAAAGTTTTTCAGCAATATATTTTCTGCTAACCGGTCTAATTTGATCATCAAACACAATAACGGATTTTTGACTAAGTCTTGATAGAAACGAATATACATCTCTGTGTAATGGCTCGTAAACAACCTGTGCAGCTGCTAAATAGTTTAGTGCCAAAAACAAAAATATTTTTTTAAACATAATTTTTTTTATTGATTAAAAAACTTTTTAAAAGTTTCGACAACATAAACTAATTGCTCATCACTTAATTCGGGAAAGATTGGAATGGCGAGTGATTTATCTGCTGAGAATTCTGAGATTGGAAAATCTCCCTTTTTATGTCCTAGTTCTTTAAAACATTCTTGCAAGTGGAAAGGAACCGGATAATAAATTTCTGTTCCTATTTCATTCTTACTTAAAAATTCTCTTAGCTCATCGCGCTTATCAACACGAGCAATGTATTGATTATAAATGTGATAATTTGTTGCGCCTGATTTTTCATAAACAGCTTTTGGGAGCAGCACTTTGTTTTTTGCATCAAAGTTTGTTTTACCAGTTTCCTCAGCTAAGCCGGCTTCAATAAAAAGCTGTGTGTATTTGTTTGCGTTGTGTCTTCTTTTTTCAGACCATTTATCCAAATGCGGAAGTTTAACTCGTAATACAGCAGCCTGCAAAGCATCGATTCTAAAATTTCCGCCGATAACTTTGTGATAATATTTTGGTTCACCGCCGTGAACTCTTTTAATTGTAAGAATTCTTGCAAGTTCATCATCATTAGTTGTAACTAAACCACCATCACCGTAGCATCCAAGATTTTTGCTCGGAAAAAATGAAAAGCATCCAATGTCTCCAACAGTTCCAACAAATCTTCCATCTTTATATTGCGTTCCAATAGCTTGGGCAGCATCTTCGATTACAATTATGTTATGTGCCTTTGCAATTTTAACAATCTCATCTAAATCTGCACTTTGTCCGTAAAGATGAACAGGAATAACTGCTTTAGTTTTTGATGTAATCATCTTTTCAAAATCTTTTGGATCCATATTAAAAGTAATTGGGTCGTTCTCAATCAAAACAGGAGTTGCAAATAATCTTGATACAACACCTGCGGTTGCAAAAAAAGAATAAGTTGGAACGATAACTTCATCACCGGGCTTTATATCGATTGCCATCAAAGCTAATAATAACGCATCAGTTCCCGATGAAACACCAAGTGCATGTTTGCAGCCAAGATATTCGCAAAATTCTTTTTCCATTCCTGTAACTTCGGGTCCAAGAATAAAGTGTTGTGATTCTGCAACATTAATTAAAGCTTCATCAAGTTCTTTTTTTAATGCTTGATATTGTGGTTTAAGATCTAATAGTGGTACGCGCATTTTGTTTCCTCATAAAAAAATATTAAAAAGTAAAATCTTTAGTGATGTTCTTAAGTAGTGGAGCCATCAAATCTTTTTCGGATACAATGGGATTTTGAATCTTCCAATCAATGTTCAAATCCGGATCATTAAAAAGAATTGCACGCTCATCAGGCTTGCTATAAAGTTTTGTGCACTTGTATGAAAAAATTGCTTCATCGGATAAAACAGAAAAGCCGTGAGCAAAGCCTGGTGGAATCCAAAGCTGTGTATGATTTTCTTCTGATAATTCAGATGAAAAATATTTTCCAAAAGTTGGTGAACCAAAACGAATATCTACAGCAACATCTAAAACTTTGCCGTAAATTATTTTGCATAATTTTCCTTGTGCATTTTCGCCAATTTGATAATGTAAACCTCTAACCGTACCTTTTTTTGATTTGGAAATATTATCCTGCAGAAAACAGTAATCTATTCCTGCTTTGCGATAATTCTCTTCGTTAAAGCTTTCAAAAAAGTAGCCGCGCTCATCTCCAAAAACTTTTGGTTTGATTATTAGTAATCCCTCAATTTCTGTTTTAATTACCTCCAAATTAATTATCCTTCCTTTAAGATTTTTTCAAGATAATCTCGATACAATGATTTGGGAATAGAGTTTACCAAATTCGCAAACTTCTCTTTAGTTATAAAACCTTTGTGAAATGCAATCTCTTCTATGCAGGCAACTTTTAAACCTTGCCTGTCTTCAATAACTCCAAAAAAGTTTGAGGCTTGAAGTAAAGCTTCAGGGGTTCCTGTATCAAGCCAGGCAATTCCACGTCCAATTTTTTCAACTCTTAGTTGTTTACGATTTAAATACTCGCGGTTTACATCCGTAATTTCTAATTCTCCGCGTGCAGATGGTTTAAGATTTTTTGAGATATTAATAACATCATTATTAAAGATGTAAAGACCAGGCACAGCGTATTGAGATTTTGGATTTTGGGGTTTTTCCTCTATGGAAATTGCATTGCCGTCTTTATCAAACTCAACTATTCCATATCGTTCGGGATCATTTACCTGATAACCAAATATAGTTGCACCAATATTTTTTTGGATACCTTCATAAAAGAAAGTTAAATCACCATAAAAAATATTATCGCCTAAAACCAAACAAACTTCATCGTCACCAATAAACTTCTCACCAATTATAAAAGCTTCAGCAATTCCATTTGGAGCTGGTTGAACAGCATATTCTATATTCATTCCTACAGACTTACCATCATTAAATAGTTGTTTGTAAAATGGAATTGTTTCTTCGTTGGAAATAATTAATACATCTTTAATTCCACCAAGCATCAAGATTGATAGCGGATAATATATTAATGGCTTATCATAAATAACCGCTAATTGCTTGCTGTAAACTTTTGTTATAGGATAAAGCCTTGAGCCTGAGCCGCCGGCTAAAATAATGCCTTTTGTATTCTTTTTTGAGTTCACTTAGTAAACTTTATAATTATTAATAATGATGTAAATATAAAAATATTCCCTTTACCAATCCCGATATTTATTGGAAAGAAGTGCTTAAAATGATGTGGAAAAAGATAAAATTAAAGCAAAGTTCCTCTTAACAAAAATAGAGCAATGGAGAAGTAAATTACAACGCCAAAAACATCAACCATCGTGGCAACTAATGGCGCAGATGAAGTTGCTGGATCTAATCCAAACCTTTTAAGAATAAATGGAAGCATAGAACCAGAAATGGTCCCCCATAAAACAACACCAATTAATGAAAGACTTACTGTGGCACCAATCAAAAACCAATGTTCACCATAAATGTCTGTGGTAACTTCCCAAACAAATATTCTTAAAAAACCAATTGAAGCTAATGCAATGCCCAATGCTAAACCAGTATAAAGTTCTCTTTTAAATACAAGAAACCAATCTCGTAAAGTAACTTCGCCCAATGAAAGAGCTCGGATAACGAGTGTTGCTGCTTGAGAACCCGAGTTTCCTCCACTTGAAATAATTAATGGGATAAAAAGTGTAAGCACAATTGCGCGCTTAATTTCATCTTCAAAAAAACCCATTGCTGTTGCAGTAAACATCTCGCCAACAAATAAAACTGCTAACCAGCTTCCTCTTTTCTTTATCATTTCAAACAAGGGAATTGTGGAATAAGAATCTTCCAAAACCTGGATAGCTGCAAGTTTGTGAATGTCTTCTGTGGCTTCTTCTTCTGCAACATCAAAAACGTCATCAACCGTTACGATTCCGATTAACATTCCTGCGCGATCAACAACAGGCAGCGCAACTCGATCATATTTTTTAAATGCTTCAACCGCAGTTTCCTGATCATCAAACACATGTAATCCTACAAAATTTTCATCCATCAAATCAGCAACTGTATGATTTAAAGGAGCTAAAAGAAAATCTTTTATTTTAACATCATCAATTAACTTTCCTTTATCATCAACAACATAAATAATGTTTAGTGTTTCCTTGTTTTTCCCATTTTCACGGATAAAATCTAAAGTCTGTTGAATTGTATAAGTTGGTTTTATAGCAATGTAATCCGGCGTCATCAATCTTCCAACAGAATTTTCCGGATAACCAAGCAGCGTAACAGCAGTTTTTCTTTCTTCAGGCGAAAGTAATTGTATTAACTGTTTTGCAGCAGCAGATGGAAGCTCCTCAAACAAGGCAGTTCTATCATCCGGGTCCATCTCGTTTAGGATAACCGCACTTTCTTCTCTGCCCATTGATTTTAATAGCTCCATCTGGGTATCAAAATCTATGTACTCAAAAGTATCTGCAGCTAATTCTTTTGAAAGAAGACGAAAAATAATTACACGTTCTTTTTCAGAAAGTTCTACAAGAAGTTCAGCAATATCGGCGGGAGTCCAATCTAAAAGGATTTCCTTTAAGAGACCAAGCTGTCTCTCCTCGATAAGAGACTGGATTTCTGGTTGTAATAATCTGCTTAGCATCTGAAAATCCTTATTTTAGAGAGAACAATTTAATTTTACATTGTAAGTTTTTGTATTGATTTATTGGCTTGCAAAAAATAATTGTATTATGCTCAAATCACAATCAAAATTTTAGAAATTACAAATTGATAAAAAGTTATGTTAAAAATTGTTGTTGATGAAAATATTGCCTTTGCTAAAACTGCGTTTAACCAATTGGGAAATGTTACGCTTCTTTCGGGTCGTAAAATTACAAATGCTATTTTAAAAGATACCGATGTTTTAATCGTGCGATCTATTACAAATGCAAATGAAGCACTACTAAAAGATACAAAAGTAAGATTTATTGGAACAGCAACTATCGGGACTGATCATATTGATTTAGAATATCTGAAAAAAAATAATATTGCTTTTGCAGATGCTAAGGGCTGTAATGCTTATTCTGTTGCGGAATATATTATTGCAGCATTACTAAATCTTTCGGTTAGATTTAATTTTAAATTGAGTGATAAATCTATTGGAATTGTTGGCGTTGGAAATGTTGGAGGTAAGGTTGCAGCCTTTACACAAGCACTCGGAATGAAGGTTTTGTTAAACGATCCGCCATTACAACGCAACGGCGATAAAAGAAATCTTGTAAGATTGGATGAAATATTTTCTACTGACATAATTACTCTTCACACTCCATTAAATTTAATCGGAGCCGATAAAACATTTCATCTTTTTGATAAAGAGAACATAAATAAAATTAAAGATGGTGCAGTATTAATTAACTCTTCGCGCGGAGCAATTATAAATAATAATGAATTGCTAAATCTTATAGATAGAAAAAATTTAAAAATTGTTTTAGATGTTTGGGAAAACGAACCAAATGTAAATGTTAATCTCTTGCAGAAAGCGATAATTGCAACTCCGCATATTGCAGGATATTCTTACGAAGGGAAAGTGAACGGTACAAAAATCATTTACAATTCACTTTGCAATTATTTAAGTGAAGGAAAAACTTTTAGCTTTGATCTGGAAAATCCAACTGATCAATTAAAACAATTTGATGGTACAGAAAAAATTGAAGGAAGTTTGAACTCTTTAATAAACAGTATTTATAGTATTAAAGATGATGATATAAGAATGCGAAAAATGATAACGATGAATGAATCACAAAGAATTTTAGAGTTTGATTTGCTGAGAAAAAATTATCCAAATAGAAGAGAGTTTAATAACTATAAAATTAAGTCAGATAATTTATCAGATGAAATTAAAAACATTTTAAAAAATTTTCGATTTAATTTGATCACTTAAACTTTTCATCAAGTTTAAACTCAATTGAAATTATCATTTGCACTTTCATTCTAACGCCTTTTTGCAATCCAGGTTTAAAGCGAGTATAATAAACAGAAAGTCTTGCGTTCTCATCACAACCGTAACCAATTCCTTCCACCACTTCTGCAGATGAAACCTCGCCATTTTTTTCTATAAATACTTGCAGCTTTACTGTGCCTTCAATCTTATTTTCTATCGCTTGTTTAGGGTAAACAAGTTTTTTATAAATCGTGTTCATTCCGCCAATTGGTTCGGGCATAACTTCAACATTTGAGTAATATGCAGGATCATCATCCAGGCTGGCTTTATTTTCTTCAACAGGTGGAAGATTCAAATCATCTTGATCTTTCTTTTTTACTTCCTGCCGGGCTTTCCATTCAGCTAAAAGTTTTTGATAATCTTCTTCGCGGTACTCGCCGACTAATAAAAACTCCTGTCCTTTTCGCATACCATTTTCAAACACAACATCATCGATAACATTGCCTGTTGAATCATAATATGTAGCAGGTCCATCCCTCTTTCCATCTTCAATACTGTAAAGCTCTTTTAAATTTTCATTATCGTAATAAGTTGTTACAGTACCGAATACTTTATCGTTAACATAATTCCTTTTTTCTTTTACTTTTCCATTTTCCCAGTAATAGATTGCTTCACCTTGGCGCACATCTTTTTCATAAACAATAGTTGCCTCTAAATTTCCGTTTGGTAAATATGTTTTTACAGTATCTGCTTGTGCAAATAATTCTATCGAACCAAAAGACAGAAACAGCAAAATGATAAACTTCATCTAATTAAAACCTGAAAAATTTTTGTGGCAAAAGATAATATTTAATTCTGAGTTATAAGAGGCATAATAAGAGTGGTGATAAAAAGAATTATCGCAATACCAAAAAAGAAGTATCCAACTTCTGCATCGTAATGCAGCATACCGATTTCACGAAGTAAATAATTCCAATCGTGATAAACTTTATTACCCCCAAGCAATGGTAATCTCTTTGCCTGCGCATCAGCGGCGTAAACAGAAATGTTAATAAAATTTTGACCAAGCCACAAAAGTGAAACTTGCATGCCTGTTCTATATTCATTTCTAAAAAAGTAAAAGAAAATAATTGATGGAAGAATTATTTGCATCAAAGTTCCGCCAAGTGTATAGATAAATGCGCCAAAGAATCTAAAAAATAAATGTCCAGCTTCGTGTATAACTAAATCAGCATTGTCAATAAAACCATAATGCCCGCGATTAAAAACCCAATAAAGCGCAATTGGTAAAATAATAATTGAAGGAATCCATTTTTTAAATTCATCAAATTTAGTTGATGGTTTAGACTTTTTTAAACTCTGTTCGATTTCTTTTTTTAATTCATCATCCATAAAACTTATCCGCAAATTACTTTTCTTTTATGTTCACTTGCTCTGCATTCATCGCTGCAGCAATATTCTTGTTCAACTTTGCAATCGTGGCAGCACACAATAATTTTATCACAAAGAACATTGTGGCAGTTGATGTGATACGAAGTTGGTTTATTACAAAAATGACATGTGGCTGTGTATTTTAATTCTTCTTTTGTATTTGGTTCAAAAACTTTTCGGTCATCAAAAACAAACATTCCACCTTCCCAATAAGTATCTGGAAATTTCTGAATATAATTTAGTATGCCGCCATCAATTTGATAAACATCTTTAAAACCTTGTTCACGCATATAAGCTGAAGCTTTTTCACATCTTATTCCTCCAGTGCAGTATGTTACAATTGTTCTATCTTTAAATCCTTTTAGTGATTCAACAACTTCAGGCCATTCTCTAAAATGTTTTACTTGCGGAGTAATTGCGTTTTTAAATCTACCGATTTTACTTTCATACCAATTTCTTGCATCAACAATTACAAAATCTTTTTTACTTTCATAAAAATTGACTAATTGTTCCGGAGTAAGTTTTGGTGCTGTATGTTCAAGTTTTGTTTTGCGTAAACCGGAGTTTACAATTTCATCTTTAACTCTAACATGCATTTTGCTGTAAGCAATTGTATCTGTTTCGGTTTCTTTGAACCAAACATCTTCAAATATTTTAAAACTTTTTAAATGATTTTTATAATTTGATAATGTTTGCTCATCACCAAAAACAGAACCGTTAATTCCTTCCTTGGCAAGATAAACTTTTCCGCTAACACCATTTTCCAAACACCAGTTTAGATGTTGTTTTGCAAGTTCTTCCGGATTTTCTACATCTACATATTTATAAAATGATATTACTTTGTAATTGCTCATAACTTCATTATTAGATATTCATAATTCTTGGATTAGTGTTAAATGTAAATATAAATTTTTAGATTTAGAAATATAAAAGCGTTATTAATCTATTGATGTTGAACAAAGCAGGAATAATCGAGTTGACTTTAAATATATGATCTATATTTTTTTTCAGACTCTTCGTTAACTGCAAGATCTAATTCTTTATTAAACACAACTGAAAAAACTGAACCGATATTTTTTTCACTCTCAACTTTTATTTCAGCCCGATTAAGCTCAATGTATTTTTTGACCAAAGCTAAGCCCAAACCATTTCCTTCAAACTCTCGTTTATGTCCAGCATCCTCTTGAGAAAAAGGCATAAACATTTTTTGCAAATAGTCCTGACTAATACCAATTCCGCTGTCTCTTATTTCTATTTTTACTTTATCATCCTTAAGATTTTTAACATAAATTTCCACATAACCTTTTAGGGTGTATTTGATAGCGTTGTTAATAAGATTCTGGAATATCTGGTTTACAGTATATCTATCAGCAGTAATAAATGAAGCCTCTTTTGATTTAATAAATTTAAGCTCTAAACCTTTGTCATCACTTAAAGATTTAAATTCTTTTACCATCTTATTAAGATCTTCAATTACGTCAAACTTTTCAAAAGTTGGTTTATAATTTCCACTTTGCACAGAAGACATGCTTAATATCATATCAATCGTTCTTTGTAATCTTCTGCCTGCGCTCTTTACAGAATCTAAAATAATTTTTAAATCTTCATCATCGCTGGAAATCTCATCAGCCAGTAATGGAATTGATGTTAAAATAACATTAAGCGGAGTTCTGATTTCGTGAGACATTTGTGCAAGAAAAGCTGATTTAAGTCTATCAGATTCTTCTGCCTGCTTTAGAGCGCCAACTAATTCAAGTTGAACTTGTTTTATTTGTGAAATATCTAAAATCTGCATTACATAATGCTTTACATTTCCCTTATCATCAAGTACAGCAACTGATTTAATAATTACATTAATTTCTTTTCCCTCTTTTTTAAGAAGCACTTTTTCTGTGTTTATATCTGCAATCGGATTTTTATCACCCTTAAATGATGCTTCACCAAATCCTTCAAGATTGTTTTCTTCAAATAAATACTTAATTGGTATTCCTATTACCTCATCTCTCTGAAAACCGATAGTATCACAAAAAGATTTATTTACACTTGTGATTTTCCCTTCGGTAGAAATAATTACAATCCCAATCGGCGCATTTTGAAAAACTGTTCTAAATTGTTCTTCGCTTTTCTGTAATGATATCTCCGCCTTTTTTCTTTGATTGATTTCAAAATTTAGTTCTGCAATTTTGTCTTTAAATACATCGCTCAATTTTTTATTTAACACTTCAACTTCAGAAGTTGATTTATCTAGCTCTGCAAGTAAGAGTTTTACACGATCTTCAATTATCCCTAATTCATCTTTTCTGTTAGATCTAAATTTTGTTGTATCAACAGGAACATGTGCAGAATCCAATGCCTTTAGAATTTTGGATAATGGACGGAAAGAAATTGAGCTTAAAAAGTATGTAAACACAATGCCCAATAAAAGAATAGAAAGACTAAACAAAGCGGTTAGTAATTCGCTTTTAAAAAGTTTTTTTGCGTCATCACCGCAGTTAAAACCTACATAAATATTACCCGAAACATTATTAGCCTTAATTGCTAACTTTACACGATACACCGATTCATCTTGAGAAATTCCTTCACTCCCAGATTTTGCAAGTATGTATAAACTTTTTTCAGCAACATCTAAATTTAAGGCATCAAGCAATTCACCTGATGAATTTTCAATGACCAAATACACTGCGTCATTTAATTCTAATATTTTTTCCACAGCGGCTGGATCAGTAAACTTTTTATCAATAAAAATTTGCGGTGCCTGAGAAAAATAATTTACAAACAGATCCGCTTTGTAAGTGTATTTATCATTTACTTGTTCTTCAAATTTATGTGTGAAATAAAAGAAGATAAATGCGGCAACTAAAATAAAAAACAATGCAAACTGTATCGTTAGTTTTAGCTGAAGTTTTTGTGAATGGGTTCTTCTTTTTCTATTAAAATTTAACATTCATTTATTTTTTTATTAAAAGTATCTGTTTTTTAGCAATTTAAGTGCCGTTAAAGAAATGTATTAAAAATTAGATTATTTTGATAAAATCAATACTCCTTCGATATTACTGTGAGAAAATATGGAAAATTTTGCATTATAACTTGAAAAGTTAAATAAAATGTTTATGTGTTAAACTTCTTTATATAACCATTTACATCAAACTTTCGCTCGGCTCCGTTACGATTCATATACCTTATTTTCCCATAAACTGGTCGCTCAAACCAGGCTCTATCATGTATGCCGCCGATTGACCAAGCAATTCCCGCATATCCATTCGGATCGCGTCCATCAAGTTCATATTTATCATTTAAATAAATTGCAATCTTTAAAGCGTCTTCCGGTGATTTTGTCCATTCTAAAATTTTCTTTGCCCAGTACATTCGCATGTAGCCGTGCATTTTTCCTGTAACGATTAATTCTTTTTGTGCTGCGTTCCATAAATCTTCGTGAGTTTTAGCCTGTTCAAAATTTTTTAATATGTAAACAAATTCTCTTTCATCTTTACGATGAAGATTTAAAGATGCTTTAGCCCAATCGTGGAATCCATTAAACGAATCATAATTTTTATTATAGTAACAATAGTTATCTGATAATTCTCTACGGATTATTAATTCTTCTAAAAAAGTTTTTTTGGATTCTTCACTATTGTCTATTCTTTCAACTTCAAGAGCAACCCGCTGAGCAGATAATTGTCCGAAGTGTAAATAAGGCGATAGATTTGATTGCCCGTCTTTTGTGGGATCGTTTCTTAAATCATTATAATCTTTTAATTTATTTTTAATAAAATTCTGTAATGATTTTAACGCAGCAGTTTCTCCGGGTTTAATCCAGCTAACTTCTTTTACATCAAAATTTATTTTTAAAGATTTTTCAATTTTATTCAAATCAATTTTATTTGATTGAATTTCACTTTTGTTCATCTTTTTTAAGATTGGATATTCATCCAAAAACTCAATCAATGCTTTACTAATTTTAGGACGAACTGTATAAGCAGCAAATTCTAATTTGTTTGATACCTGCAAACAGGGAACAATATTATGCGCATCAACTTCGTAAAAAGGAATTGAAATTTGTTTGGCAACATCTCGTTTCCAAATCCTTTTTATTTTTAATGGATCAAAATCTGAAACGATAATTGAAACGTTAATCTTTTTTATGAATTTTGGAATTTGTTCTTCAGGTTTGCCGGATAATAAAAAGAAAGGAATGTTATAACTTGTTAATTTAGTTTCAATTTCCCTCAATCCCTTTAACATAAAACCATATTGGCGAATTGTCGCTTCAAGAAAATTAGGGACAAGATTAAAAATCACAACTAATGATTTCTTCTTTTCTAAAGCTAAATTTTGCGCAAACAATAAAGCCCAGTTATCGTAAACCCTTTGATCACGGCTCATCCAATAAACAACTGGACCATTGTCTTCATTACCTTTTTGAAGAAGTCGAACTCGTTTTTCGTTAATCACTTTTCAACACAATATTTTTTATAGACCAAAATACTGATTAATATTTTACACTGCATCCGTAAGATGTTGAACTTTGAAAACTAACATTTTTCTCTGCAAGTAATTCATCAAGCGCAGCAGCTACATAATTTTTTGCAACTTTAATATCATCAACATCCGTTGAAGCTTTATCATCAATTGCACCAGCATAAACAAGTTTTCCAGTTTTATCTATAACATACATATGCGGAGTTGTTTTTGCGCCGTACATTTTTCCAACTTTTCCATCAGCATCAATTAAGTACGCCGTCATTTTAGCATTATGATTTTTTATCCGGTGGTTTATTTCTTCACTCTCAAAATTACCTTGCTTCCCTTCCGCAGATGAGCAAATAGACAGCCAGATAATATCTTTCTTTGCATATTTAAGTTGCAGTGATTGCATATTTTTAGAATTATAATGTTTCTTAACAAACGGACATTCAAAATTAATCCATTCCAAAACCACTGTCTTATCATTAAAATCACTTAACGAATGTTCTTTTCCATTAGAATCAACAAGTTTAAAATTGGGTGCTTGTTCATTCAGCTTTGCAGTTTGTGCAAATGAATCAACACCAAATAGAACAAGAAAAATAATTACCAATACTTTGTACATAGTTTGCTCCTTTTTATTTATGAATACTTTTTCTGATTACAACATTTACTTTTTATTAAAGTTCAATAGGTTATCGGAATGTTTATTTCAAATGCCTCATCACGATTTTCATTTAAAATAATTATTCCGTTTAATTCAGTTGGGTTTGATATCCTAAATTGGTCGGACTCTAAAACTGACTCTAAAAAATTATTTTTATTTACAGTTACTTGATGCGATTTGTTTTTAAAAACCCCTGCTTGATAAGGATAAAACTCAAAGCTTTTAAGATTTAATCTTAGCGAATCAGTTTTATCTAATCTAACATAAACAGAATCTGATTGGCTGTTTGCAGTTACTTTTAGGTTATAATTGATTTGAGGTAATAATTTTTTTGTTTTATTAAATAAATCAGAAATTTCTTTTCCAGCAAAATATTTTTTTGATAAATCCAGTAAAATAGTTAGCGTTGTATCGAAAGCTTTACATAAATCTTTGCAAATAAGTGAAGTTAGTTTTGCTGAAATAAAAATATCTTTTTGTGGATAATCTTTTGGAATATTTAGACTACTAATCAACAAAACTTGATGGGAATAACCATAATTAATTATTTCTTCTGATGAAAAAATTTTGGGAATTGGAAATTTTATCTCCGAAGCTGAAATGCCATTTGGTAAGCTAAATTCAACATCAGTTGGTAAACCGCTATCACCAGGATTTTTCCAATAAATATGCCAATCATCTTTTAGATTAATTAAAACTCCGATTGAAATTACAGAATCGTTTTGAGGCGAGTAAGAATCAACAACAAGATTGGCTTCTGCCAAAGATTTTTGTTGCGCAGTGATTGAAATTTGAGCAAATAGCATTGCTGCAAATAAAAAATAAATTATTGTTTTAATGTTTCTCATCAAATTAGTTTATTATAAAATTTGGTATGAAGATATAACAACAATTCAAATAAATAAATTCAATTCACTTATTTGTGTTCGATGTCAATTCCAACCGGGCAGTGGTCTGAGCCCATAACATCCGGCAGAATAAAAGCATCTTTAATATTTTTCTTAAAATTATCAGAAACAAAAAAGTAATCTATTCTCCAACCAACATTTCTATCGCGTGCACGTGTAAGTTGGTCCCACCAGGTATAGTTTTCCGGCTCATCGTTAAATATTCTAAAAGTATCGTGATATCCATTTGAGAAAAATTTATCCAGCCATTCTCTTTCGATTGGAAGAAAACCGGAAACCTTAGAATTTTCTTTTGGTCTTGCCAAATCAATTTCTTTGTGTGCGGTATTTGCATCGCCGCAGATTACAAGCTTCTTTCCTTTTTTAACATTTTTATTTACGTGATTAAGAAACGCATCATAAAAATCCATTTTGTATTGCAAACGCTCTGCTCTTGCTTTACCGTTTGGATAGTAAATATTTATCAAAACAAATTCTTTGTAATGAGCAATAATAATTCTGCCTTCATCATCAAACTTTGGAATTCCAAATCCGTGTTCTACTTTAATCGGTTCTTCTTTTGTATAGATTGCAACTCCGCTGTAACCTTTTTTTACGATTGATGAAGAGAAAAAAGATTTGTATCCGTTGATATTTAAAAGTTCTTCAGCAAGTTGTTCAGGTGCGGCTTTGGTTTCCTGCAAGCAAAGTATATCGGGATCTTCAGTTAATAACCAATCAATAAATCCTTTTTTTTGAACGGCGCGTATTCCGTTAACATTCCAGGAAAGTAATCTGAGTTTTTTCATAAAAATTTTAATTCTCCGCTATTTCAAATTTAATTTTAACGCTTCTATTATATGATACTTTTCCAGAAGTAACTGGTGTTTCATATTGCAATGAAGTACTTGAATTAAAAGGGTTTGGATAACTGTTATTTGTTTCTTCTACCTCAAGGATAGAACCTATTTTTTTACCAAAATTTTCAGTCAAGTACATCGCTTTTTTCTTCGCCTCATCGGAAGCTTTAATTACTGTTTCTTTATGGTGCTCTTCATATTTAGAATCACTGTAGGATGAGTTTATATTTTCAAACTCATCCGATTTAGACAATTTTGATATAAGGTCTGAATATTTTAACATATCTTTTAAAGTAAAATTTATAACCATGCTTGATATGAATCCTTTAAATATTCTATTTCTTCTATCGTAATCTTGTTCATAATATCTACCTTGCTGCAAAGGAGATACTTGAATGTCATTCCTGTCAATTCCGCTTAGGTTTAGTATTTCTAATAAATTGTTTAAAGTCGCATTACATTGATTTGTACTTTCTTCAAATGTATCGGCAATCTTTCTAAGACTTACAGTCCAATTTATTTGATCTGCAGGATAATCGATGTTTGCAGTTCCGGTTACTTCGATAAATTTAATATTCTGGGAATAAGTGGTAGATAACAATAACAACATAACTGAAATGATGAATTTCATAAAACATTCTCCTGTTATTTATAAAAATTAGTTGCTGATTTAACTATTAAAAGAAAAAATTTACAATCAAACCCCAGCTAATTGCACTTACTAAAGTTAGTATAAGAATTTTTGCTGAAGTTTTTATTTCTCCATCCTTAAATAAAACTATTGGTCCAAATCCTGCACCGGAACTTAATCCTGCAATTGTTGCCCCAAGAGATAAACCAGTGTGAAGAAATGCTTGTGCAATTGCTATTGATGCGGCACAATTTGGTATCAAACCAAATAATGCAGCTCCAAATATTTCTATAACCGGATTAACATTAAATGATTCAATCAATTCTGAAGAATGAGTGAAAGCGAATAAAGAGGCTATTGCAATTGTAATTATAAATACCCAAAAATAAATTCTAAGTGTACGTTTTAAACTATGGATTATAATTTCCATGTAACGCGTTTTGTGAAGTTCAACATCAATTTCAACTGCGTGCGATGATTTTACTTCCGGTGCTTTTCCATCATAAAACTTTTTAGAAATTAATAAATCAATAAGATATCCGGATGTAACTCCAATTAGTAATTTAATTCCAAGAATGTAAAAAATATATACTGCATGTTCACGATTGGCTATTAAAACTGGCAAAGCTTCATCCGATGTTGCGAGATATGTTGCTATCAAAGTTCCGATTGAAACTCTGCGCGTTAAAAAAAGTGATGTAACAAAAACCGACATTCCACATTCTGGAATCAATCCAAGCAAAGTGCCGGCAAGTGGACCCATAGGACCGGAAATTTTTAAGAATGAAATTAAATCAAGTTGTTTTGTGTGCGAAAAATATTCTAATGTAAAGTAAAGCGAGAACAGAATTGGAACCATCAAATAGGTATCTGTAAAAGCGACTAAAATAATTTCCCAAATATTTGAGTAAGAATGCGAGTGCATTAAAAGTTAAATTGTAAATGAATGTGCAAAGATAGGAAAATCAATAAACAATCAGATAAAACAATAAGACCACTTAATTAAATAATAATCTCTAAATCTATATTATTAAAAACGCACAATAATAAGCTGTTTTTTACATTTTGGTTCTGAGAGATAAAAAAATTGTTACTAAATAAACATCTATCATACTTCCACCGGTATTGCCAGCACGGGGATTCTTACTTTATGTCTCAGTTCATCCACTGTTGCACCATAAATGATATCCTTCACCATTTTATGTCCATGGCTGCCAACAATTATCAACTCCAAATTTTCCTTCTTACAAGTCTTTGCAATTTCATTTTCAGGTTCACCACCGCAAATTATTGTGTGAGTGACAAAATCATCTTTATTCAATTTTTCTGCAAATCCATTAATGTATTCTTCCATTTCTTTGGACTTTTGATCAGCCACAAGATCACCAATAAATCTTCCTGTTACAGTCTCGACGCAATGAATTAAAAAGATTTCTACCGATGATTTTTTTAAGAAAAGTTTTGCTCCTTTAATAATTTGTTCATCTCTTTTGGGTTTACCCTCCATTGCAATTCCGACTTTCATAATTATTTCTTTCCTATTTATTGTTGCAGGAATTTTCCTTACATAAGCTAATGGTTTTTTAATAAAAATTTCTTCAAATTTTTCTAATTTTTCCTTCTTGAAATAGGGTTCAAAAGTGATCCATACCAGAAGTAAAATCAGAAAACCCATGATGGGAATTACAATAAATTTAAATATTATTCCGGTAAGTCCCGAATCAGAGATATTATCAAGTGAAAAATCATACACTATTTTCAGGTTTAATATTATAATGAAACCTGCAGAAATCCACGCAAGAATTCTAACAATTTGGTGGGAAGCAAATTCTTTCATTTTAATTTTGCTTGATGTAAAATGCAATAGCGGAATTATGGCGAACGGAAGTTGTAGAGAAAGTATCACTTGAGAAAGAACCAGAAGTGCATCAACAGAATTATCTCCCGAAATTTTAATTACAATTACAGTAGGAATAATTGCAATCGTTCGTGTGATAATTCTTCTCAACCAGGGACGCATCTTCAAGCCAACAAATCCTTCCATAACAATTTGCCCGGCAAACGTACCAGTAATTGTTGAGGATTGCCCTGCAGCAAGGAGCGCAATACCAAATGCGATTGGTGCAAATTTACTACCCAGTAAAGGGGCAAGAAGTTCGTGTGCATCGACAATTGAAGCCACATTAGAGTGACCTGTCTTAAAGAATACTGCAGCTGCAAGAATAAGTATTGCAGCATTCACAAAAAATGCTGCATTCAATGCAACGACCGAATCAATGAGATTAAATTTATTTGCATCCTTCAATCCCTTTTGAGTTCTCTTTACATTCCTTGATTGAACAAGAGCGGAGTGCAGGTAAAGATTATGAGGCATAACCGTTGCCCCGATTATTCCAAGAGCTATATATAATGAGTCTTTATTAAGCATCGAAGGCATAAAGCCTTCTCCTATTTCAACAAAGTCCGGACGAGATAAAAACATTTCGAACGCAAAACAAACACCAATGGTTGCGATAAGCGCAAGTATAAACGCTTCCATTTTTCTTATACCGAAGGATAGAAGCAGCATCAGAATAAGAACATCGAAAGCAGTTATAACAACTCCCCACAGTATTGGTATTCCAAATAGCAGATAAAGCCCCACAGCAGAACCGATAACTTCTGCGAGGTCGCAAGCAGCGATAGCAATCTCGCAGATTATCCATAAAATATAATTCATCCTTTTTGAATAATGATCTCTGCAAGCCTGTGCAAGATCACGACCTTGTACGATTCCCAATCTTGCAGAAAGTGTCTGGAAGAGGATAGCCATCAGGTTGGCAAGAAGGATTACCCAGATTAATTTATATCCGAACTGAGCTCCGCCCGCTAAATCGGTTGCCCAGTTTCCAGGATCCATATAACCAACGGAAACCATGAATGCCGGTCCGGAAAAATAAAAAAGTCTTTTCCAGAAACTTGAGGTTTGATTTACTTCTACCGAAGAATGAACTTCGGAAAGTGATTTATCAACAGTTAATTCTTCATCAGTCATAAGAAAACTATTTCTTCGCTACTTCCACAAAAAAATTGTCCGCCAGCTTACAGCTTATATTCCAATCTTTTTTTGCGGATACTAATCCGATTGATTCAAGTCTTGAAATAATATCTATTGCATCAGCAGCAGATATTGAAAGATTACCTGCAACTCCGTTTGGCATGCAATTAACATTATTGTACTCGCAGTTGTACAGATATTTTAAAGCATCTTCAATCAATATTTTTTTATTTGCGTAGCCGCACTTTTTCCAAACCGATACTATTCTTTTGTTTGGATAAAACAATAACACAAAAATTATTATTACAAAAGTTCCGATTGTTAAAAGCATTAATGGTTCGTCCATTCTAAGCCGGCTTTATCTTTTCCACAAAAATGTTTGATGCTATTTTGCTGCTAAGATTTATTTCCTTTTTATCAATCAATATCAGCACGGAACCATCGTATTCAAGTCTATCTTTAATTTTTATTTCTTTTCCAAGGGTGATCCCAATTTTTGTTGCGTATGATAAAAAATTTTTAACATCATCATTTACCATTACAACTTTTGCGGAATCATTTTCACCCAGTTCTGTTATCGCAACAACTGATTTTGACTTTTTTATTTTTCCATTCTTATCGGGAATCGGATAACCGTGCGGATCAACTTCAGGATATTCTAAAAATTCATCCAATAAATTTATCAGATCATCAGAGGATGAATGCTCTAACTTTTCTGCTTCTTCATGAACTTTGTCCCAAGTCATTCCGAGTGTTTGGTGAAGAAAGACTTCCCAAATCCTATGGCGGCGCAGCATGTTCTTTGCATAAGATTCGCCTTCGTGTGTTAGTTTTATACTTTTGTATTTTTGATAATCAACAAAACCATCGCGCGAAAGCTTGCGCAGCATGTCCGTTACAGCAGCGTTGGAAATTGCCAACTTTGCGGCAAGCAAGTTTGGTTTTATTTCTCCAACTTCATCAATATTGCGGTAAATAGCTGTAAGATAATTTTCTTGTGAAATATTATTCATTTAAGTAATTCTAAATATATCTTTAAGCATGCTTAAATATATAACATGTTAAAATAAAAGGCAAAGGTAAATCTTTGCCTATGAATTATCTCAAGCCGATTTTTTAATGTAAGATTCTAAAGTGTTAAGTGAATCTATGTACTTTACGTTTTTATATTTCTTTAAAATGTTCTCAGAATTCTCAGCTAATGCCTGACCGCCAACAATAATTTTTTTGACAGGAAAAAACCTCGTAAGATGATCAACAACTTCTAAAAATCTGCTAAGGTTTAAATACAATCCCCAAGAAAGTGCTATTTCATCGGGATCAATTTGTTTAACATATTTTATAATTTCTTTTGCAGGAACTGAGGCACCGAGATAATAAGTTTTCCAGCCCGCAAGTTCAAATATGTTAGAAACCATTTTAGCGCCAATTTCGTGAAATTCTTTATCGATACAAGCAACAACAACTTTTTTATTTTTATTATGATTGCCAATTGGCGCAAAACGGCTAATAAGTGATTCGATAATCTGCGAGGATAAATGTTCTTCGGAAACAGATAACTTATTGTGATCCCAGAGATTTCCAATTCTGTAAAGTGATTTTTGGAAAAGCTCTGTATAAATATCTTTTAGGCCCACACCTTCTTCTAATAGTAATTGAACAATACTTTCGCATTTTTCTTTATCACCATCAACAAGTGCGTTGTAGAACCCAAGAAAATTAGTTTGTTTGATTTCTTTCATTGCAATAATTATTAAATATTATAGTATAAAGTAATAACTCCTAATTAAATTAAAAAGTTCAGTTTCATAAAGATTTTTTATCATTATAATTTTCACATAAAATTATTTTTCGATTCCCGTCTTTGTATTAATAACAGGACTAAGATTCAATTCCCTTTCGCGCCAAAACACCTTCTTGATAATAATGTTTTATAACTTTCATTTCTGTTACAAGATCAGCAGCTTCCAGGATTTTATCCGGGCAATATCTTCCTGTTAAAATCAATTCAACTTTCTCCGGTTTCATTTTCATAAACGTCATCACTTCTTCATCATTAAATAATCCAAAATGGATTGAAACCAAAATCTCATCAAGAATTATCAAATCATATTTACCGCTTAGCATTTTTGCTTTAGCAGTTTCAAGTCCACGTCTTGCTTTATCCATTTCAACTTTGTTCGGCATTTCTTTACGATAAACAAAATCATCACCGGCAAATTGTTCAATCGTTATCCATTCGTTAAGATGCTCTAAACTTACTAATTCGTTGTACGGATATTCTTTCATAAACTGTGCGATGTATGTTTTAAGTCCATAACCAGCGGCTCTAACAGCTTGTCCAATAGCTGCAGTTGATTTACCCTTTCCGTTGCCGGTGTAAATCTGAGTAAAACCTTTTTCTAATTTGCTCATTTAAATTTTCTTTTATAATATTTTTATTTTGATCTAAAACAAAAATACTAAATAGATTTTAGAGTAAAAGTTTTTCCAATATCATCCAATCCGAGTTTTATATTGTAGTTTGATATGGAATTATTTAACCACGTCATCGGTTCATCAATTGCCTCGCTGCCCTGCTTAAATGTTTTTGTATGAATTGGAATAAAATATTTTGCGCCTATATGTTCTGCCGCCATTATCAATGCTTCCTCGGGATTACAATGAT
>JBDTRQ010000194.1:0-2572 GCA_039931535.1 Ignavibacteriota bacterium | reverse complement strand
GCTTCATCCTTATAAACCTGTCTGCCGACATGTTTATAAGGATTCGCAATGACTTCAGCTACACACGCTAAAGGTCGTAACAATTTGTCTAAAAAAAAGAATCAATTCATAATTAAAAATCATAATCATAAGTCGGATCATCCTTTATCTGGATTATTTTTTCATCTTCATTTATAATTTTGTCTGATGTATTTGAAATTTGTTCAAACAATTCTTCTTTAGATAAATAATCCTTTAAATAAAAAACTCTTACTTGATTGCGATGTTTAACCAACCAATTCAAGGTGATTTTCATCTTTTCCAAATCTTCATCTGTTGGATTTGTATCAGATTTTATTGTTTCGCTGTAATAATCATCAAGTGCTTGTTCAAAAGTATCTTTTTTATTGTGCAGATAATTTTTGATATAAAATTTTCCTTCCAGCATCAGCACATAATCATTTTCAAAACGGGAAATTATTTCAAACAAAACATTCGCACGATTTACAGGTTCAGCAAGTATTGATGATTTATGAGTTTGAGCTAAAATAAAATCCACTAACTGCTTAATCTCGGCAGCTTGTTCATACTTCTGCTTCTCAGAAAATTCTTTCATTTTATTCAGAAGTCTATCAACAGCAAATTGATTTTTTCCATAAAGAAAATCATAAACTTTTTCTAATTCATCCGAGTAATCAATTTTATTTCTCTCAATCTCCACACAAGGTCCGGTACATCTATGAATATCAAACAGGAAACAGGTTTTACCTTTTTTAAATTCCTTATCATCACATTCTCTTATTGCAAAAGCCTTATTAATAAATTCAAGAATCTCAACAGCTTTTTTTCTTGAGATAAACAATCCAAAATAATCGTTACCATCAAAATCAAAATGATTTGTAAGCTCAATAGCAGGTGCTTTATGATTGCGTGTAATTCTCAAAAAATATTTACTGCCAAATTTTTTTAATTGATCATTATGTTTTGGCTCAAGAATTTTTATGGTTTCAGATTCTGTGAGCAGCGCAGTTAATTCACTGTTTGTGATAACGTGTTTTAATCGTGCAGCTTGCTTTACAATTTTTTGTGCCTTACGCGGTGCCGATGTTGAAAAATAAGTTTTAACTCTATCGCGGATTGACTTTGCTTTTCCCACATAAATTATTTCATCTTTACTATTTGTGAAATAATAAATTCCTGGTGCATTTGGCAGTGAACGATAATCGTCCTGTAATTCCTTTTTAATATTTAATAACGGAGTTTCTTTATAACCCTTTTGATAACTGAGTAACTCCCCAACAGTTGTAATATTATCCTTCTTCTGAATTTCCTTAATCATCTTTAGCAGCACTTTTGCGGTAATTTCAGCATCACCCAAAGCTCTGTGTGCATTTGTGTTTTTTAGGTTTAAAGACTGTGCAACAGAAGTAAGAGATTTACTTGGTAATGTCGAATAAATATTCCTTGCAATCTTTAAAGTGCAGCATGAGTTTTCATTAATAAATTCACGTTCGGCAATCATAAACTCTGTGTTTAAAAATGAAGCATCAAACGGTAAATTATGTGCGGTTAATATTGTGTTATCTATAAATGTAATTACCTCATCAACAATATTAGAAAAGATAGGTGCTCCAACTACATCATCGTTATCAATTCCCGTTAGAGAGGTTATAAATGGCGGAATGTATGTTTGCGGATTAATAAGATAGTGAAGTTTATCAGTTATTTTCAGATTTTCAATTTTAACAATTGCAATTTCAATTACTCTGTTTTTATTCGCAGATAATCCGGTTGTCTCAACATCCACCACACTAAATGAAGCTTTTTCTAACGGTGTATCTATAATATTCTCGTATCGCATATTTAAATCTAAATGAATTTTAATAACCAATCAAAGCAACTTAATTTCTCAATTACTCTCAATTTGGATATATTTCTAAAAACAATTTAGGAAAACATGTCTTCAATTAATTTGCTCTTTGTCGGCGATATTATCGGTCAACCGGGATTGGATATTGTGCAAACCTGGCTTCCGGGTCTTATCCAAAAATATAAAGCTGATTTTGTTGTTGTTAACGGTGAAAATATTTCCGATGGTAAAGGCTGTACTGATAAAGAAGGACCGAAACTTTTTAATATTGGCGTAAATGTTATAACCGGCGGGAATCACACTTGGGATAAACATCAATCTCAAGATTACTTAAAAGTAGAACCGCGCTCACTCCGTCCGATTAACTATCCGAAAGGAACACACGGCAACGGTTATCACATTGCGGAAACTAAAAAAGGAAAAGTTGCAGTTGTTAGTTTGCAGGGCAGAACTTTTATGACGCCAATCGAATGTCCGTTCAGAACTATGGATTGGATTTTAAATAGAATTAAACAGGAAGCAAAAATTGTTTTTGTAGATTTTCATGCTGAAGCAACCGCAGAAAAAATGGCATTGGCTACTTATCTTGATGGTAAAGTTAGTGCGATTGTTGGAACACACACACACATCCAAACTGCTGATGAAAGAATTTTACAGAATGGAACTGGTTACATTACCGATGTTGGGATGACCGGCGCCTTTGATTCCGTAATTGGTCTTCGC
>JBDTRQ010000193.1:0-6555 GCA_039931535.1 Ignavibacteriota bacterium | reverse complement strand
TAGGAAAATTTTAGAGACGCATTATAATGATGCGTCTCTTTTTATTTTAAACGATCAATTCGTTCTACAATCAATTCTTTGTATAGAGATTTAGTAACATCTTTCAAAAAACTTGCATCAATTGTTTTATTCAAAGTCTCTTGTGAAGAAAAGAATTTATTAAAAATAACATCCCTTGTTTTTTGAATAACTCCTAACTTCTCAGCAAGCAACTCAAAGTCTTTTTTGCGAAGATTATTTTTCTTTCCATTCAACGTTAAAGCAAGTTCTTCTTTGTCTTCAGGCATTAATATCTTTGTTGATAATAAATCATAAGCAGGTGAAAGAGTAACCTCATCTTCTTTGTTAGTAAGAAGTGAAAAGTTTTTTAAATGCATATCCGAGTTACCAGTTATAAAACAAAACAATGTTAGCTCAAAAAATCTAATCGCATCATTACCAGAGTAATCTGAATACTTTAGGATTGTCTTGCCGATCTTTTCCATTGATCCACTGTATTTTCTTTCAGTTAACATTTCGGTTAGCTGTGCCATATCTTCAAGATGTAATTTTTGGGATTTTAGTCTATCAAATCTTTTACTGATATAAGCCAACTCTCCGGATTTCAATCTTATTAAAGAATGTTCAGCAACTTTAATTCCAACTAACTCCGCAAGATGCATTGTTAAATCTTCTACTTCCGGCATTTCAGGAAATCTTGCAAATGGGGGTTTTAAAATGTAACTACCCCAAAGACCCACGATTGTTAATCTGTTTTTCTCTTTCTTTTCTTTTGATAATTCAAGAGACAGCTTTGGTTGAACACCCGTAACAGAAGTGCTTCTTCCTAAAATCTTTAACGCAAGTTCATCAATTTCTGCTAATCCAAAATCTATTTCAGGCGGATTTTCTAATCCAAAAAACTTTTTACTGCAGGCTGTATGAAAATCTTTTTCATCGTTTTTGAGAGGCAGATAACAGTACAAACATTTATTCATTATCGCTATCCCCTTCCTCAAGCGGAATTACGCTAACGGCTCCGATACAATCTTTACAAAAAGTTAAAAGCAAACTCATTCTATCGCGAGGATTTATTTTCCAATTTGCTTCTGCAATATCTAATAACCAGCCTTCCGGAATTAATCCATCAAAAAATGGAAACATTGTTTTACTTTTAAATATTTCTTTTTGTAAAGGAAGAGTTAAACTAATTTGCTCTGCGTTTTCTGAGTTAAGATATTCTTCATCATAAGCAAAAGAGTATCCATTTTCATCTTCAGTGATAACGCCTGCAAACTTATCTTTATAAAAAACTTTTCCGTTTTTCATAGATCACCATCTCCAAAAGTTTTTTTTATTGGACCAAGTTCGTGCCCGAATAAAAACAAAACTTGATTTACTTTATCCATCTGCAAAGTTTTTTTACCCTGCTCAAGTTCACGAATAAATCTCAATCCCACTCCTGCTCGTTCTGCAAGTTGTGGTTGAGTTAAACCTACTTTTTTTCTTTTTTCTTTAATAAAGTTTGAAAGCTTGTTCATTTTATACCTTTACGGGTGTATTTATTTCACTTGAATGTAAAAATATACCTGAATGGGTATAAATGCAAGGACTTTATTAAGTTTATACCTGTATGGGGTTAATAATTAAAAGGGGAGTAATAATTATTTTTTAAAAGCAGAGACGCAATAAAATGCGTCTCTGTAAAAAAAGTTTTGCTAAATTTCAAACACTGAAATTAAAAAATCTAACACTATTTACAATTCCTGAGGGGACATTTGGCACTATTTCATCAAAATCATTTTCTTAGTCTCTACAAAACTACCAGCTTGCAATCTGTAGAAATAGACACCATTAGACAAAGCTGACGCATCAAAAATGACTTGGTAACTTCCCGCAGGTTTTTCTTCATTAACAAGAGTTGTAATTTCATTTCCAAGAACATCGTAAACTTTAATCAGCACATTACTCTGCTTTGGTATTTCAAAACTAATCGTTGTTGAAGGATTAAAAGGATTAGGATAATTCTGTTTAAGTGCAAATTTCTTTGGAGTATTTACTTCAACTTCAACAGTATTAGAATATTTATAGCTTCCGTCAAAATCTATTTGCTTGAGACGATAATTATAGCTACCAGCACTTAAATTTTTATCAGTGTATGAATAATTTGTTACTTCTGTTGTTGTTCCTCTACCATCAATAAAGGAAATAGCATTCCAATTCTTTTCATTTTTATTTTTTCGTTCAATTGAGAAGCCGCTATTATTTGTTTCCGTTGCTGTAGTCCATCTTAATTCAACTTCATTATCATTATTTAAAGCGGTGAATGATGTCAATTCAACTGGAATAGAATTACCATAAATCATTGTTAACTTTAATTTATTAAACACTGATGGATTTGGAACGGAATAGCTGCCAGAACCAGAAATCATAGTATCTATCAATGTCCCTGTCACAATATCTTGTAATCTTCCCTTAACCTGCTCGGGAGTGTAAGCACCAAAATCATAATTTATAATTATTGCAGTACCAGTACCAACCTGATATTGTATTTGATGTTCTCTATTAAATCCACCATTTATATTACCTTGCCTAATATCTGTCACTGTCGAAATAATTGAGCTTGGTAAATTAAACCTCGCATCAAAAACTCCTGCCGGTGGCAAAGGTGGTACTTCGTATTCGCCAAGCAACGGATCAAGTCCATCTGTACCGAGTGAATCTATACCGGCTTTAAGTAAGGTTGTTCCTCCAGCACCATCTGTAATTGTAAAATTAGCTTCTACCAAAGCCATCTGATTGGAATTATTGCTGATCGGCGTGTTTAATAAATTATTCAAATGTAAAGTTCCGCTTGAATTTGTTCGTACCCAATAACCTTTTCCTACTTTAAGTGTATCTGAAATTTGATAACCATTATTATATCCAAAATAATAAGTTGCTACAATATTTGGTGGGGTACTAGTTATATCACTTACGGGTACATTGTAATCGAAAGGACCAATAATATTCCAATCACTATTAACAATTACATTTAGTGGGTCAACCAAATTACCCTCGACTTGAAATGTTTGTTCCGTGTTATATTTTGCCCAATATCCTTTACCATTCTGAAGAGTATCTACTATCAGATAACCATTATTGTAACCAAAGAAATAGGTTGTTGCTCCTGGGAATAAAGTATTTGCAGTCATATCAAGCGTATTAAGAGGTACTGATAAAATATTCCAACCCTGCAAAACATTTACTTCTCGCGTATTCGTTCTACTAAATTCTATTTTAAGAGAAGTTATTGCCGGATTTGTTAAGGTATAAGAATTTTGTGTTCTCATATTAACATTTACTAAACCAAAATAATCTTTCAAGAAAAAACTACCCGATTGTGGTAGCTCACCGCCTGACCAATCAAATGTAATAGGATAACCTGAAGCACTAGGTTGAAATGTCATCGTCCATACTATACTTGTGTCACTTGCGTTGCGATAATCTTTCAAAGATCCAATAGATGAAATTAAGGGCAAGTTAAAACGTGCATCAAATACTCCTGTTGGCGGGACAGGCGGTAACTCGTATTCACCCAAATCAATGTCTAAGCTATCAGTTGCTGAAGAATCTTGACCAAATGTCAAAGTATTTGATGACTCCAGTCCTCCATTGTCTCTGACTGTTATAACTGCTTGCCAAATTGTGGTTAAAATTGATAAAGGTTGGGGAACATCTGTACTCCAGCCTTCTACATAAAGTGGATCGATTATATTTGCGTTGTTATTATTCGTTGATGCATCCGTCAGGATATTTCCACTTCCTTCGTTCATTTTAAATAAAAATATTGAGCTTTGATCCGAGGTTTCCTCTAGTGCCGGAGTAAAATTCTGTGTATGTCTAATTGAATTTGAAAAATGTAGGTCATCAACTAAACCGTTCATTCCCATCAAAATATATGTTACAATCTGGTTTGCAGTAATACCTGAGAAAGAATTCGTTTCAGCTTTCAATTCACCGTTGATAAAAATCTGAGCTCTTCCAATTAATACATCATAATTAACTTCAATGTGATTCCATTGACCAATTTGAATACCGGTTTGAAAAACTTCCAAATACTGATCACCTGTACAAGACCTAGCATTTCCAAACACTAAATATGAGTAATCACCAGGTTGATGAGTTGAGTGTCCAAATGCAAAATCATCTTGACAACCACCAATTGATTTACGGAGATACCAATTCCACCCAGTATGCTCACCAATTGGTTTATACCAAAGAGAAATAGTAAGTTTTTTAGTATCATTATATGAATTAATCGAAGGACTAAAAGGAACTTCCAGACGATCTGCAGTTATAGCATGATTCCAATTTAATTTTAGTGAATAGTTCGTAATACTTTGAGGAGGGGGGACATCTGTACTCCAAGTTGCCCCGTAAATTGTACCGTTATTTCCATTACCACTTTCATCCGTTACAAGAGTCCCGCTTCCTTCATTAAAATGATATAACGCTTTTGTATAAACGTCATTATTAAAGTTCGTAGCAGGATTAAAATTTGAAGTGTACCTTATATTGGAAGATATTCGAACCTCATCTATTTTCCCATTGAGATTTCTATTCCAAAAGTTACCGTTTTGACCACCGATTGTTAACGGTAGAGTATTATTTAAAATAGAAGCGGATACTGCTGATTCTTTAATTAAACTTCCGTTTAGAAATAATCTCATTATTGATCCATCATAAGTAACCGCTAAATGATACCAAGAGTTTAGAATAGGATTAAATAGCGTAGTTACTCCAGAACTTTGAGGATAATTATATAGGGTAAAATTTGCTTCTGTTGGATAAGTAACAGTAAATGGTTCTAATAATCCGAGTTTAAATCCTGAAGCAGTTTGGTGACTAGCTTCTGTTTTTGAAATAATTCCGATGTGATCATTGATATGTGATCCTTGCACTGTAAACCAACATTCAATAGTAAATTGGTCCCCCAAATCAAGACTACTGGAATGTGGAACAGAAACATAAGTACTTCCGTTGAAATTAAGAGAATAATTTTGGGAAAAACATAGTGAAACAAAAAGCAAGGTGACAAATATTATTAGGTAAAGGATTTTCATTTGTTCTCCTGGTTTTATTTTAGTTTAATAAATTGGATGAAATTTGATCTTCATACTTTTTCTCTAAAAACCTAGTACACCACTTACACTTTAGGGCTCTTATACTAATTAGTTTTCCGCAATGCGGACAGGGTTTCGTTTTTGGTTTAATTTTTTTAGTCTTTCCAAATATTTTCATTTTAATACTCTCCGGTCCCCCAGAGCCGGAGAAAAAGAATACTGAGAGACGACTCGTTATTCTAATTATTTTAATTACAGCGGCAAATAAAACATTGCAGGGTAAACAAATAGGTTAGCAATTGGGTTATTTGTGGGTTAATTCTTAAATATTCTTTTAAGAATTGATAATTTCTTGAAATGTTAGCGGAAAGTTTTCATCATACAATCGTTTATACTCAGCAATAAATAAGCCGTATGTACTTTTGCCAATGTGATGCTTTCCGGTTGATGAGAGAGTTTTGATTTTTAATTTAATTGCGTCTTGATCAACAGAATCAAAAGATAAAATGATATCACATAGTTTGATAAGTTTTTCGGGATCCTTTTGTACTTCATCGTTATCAAGGTAATGTTTTAGAAATCCAATTACTTCATTATTAATTGAGAACTTTATCGAGTCCAGCCATTCATAACTAATTCCTTTTAAAAACTCTCCCCTTTCTAATCTTTTTATTATTGTTGATATTGAATCGTTTTTAAAAGAGTTTTCTAACTTTGTTGTATTGCAAAATTTTAGATACTCTGCGTAATCGCAGCTTGATTCGTTATTAATTTTAACAAACCAGAGTTTATCTGAAAACTCTATATCAACTCCATCAACAGAAGAAAGAATTTTACGAATTTTATTAATTGCAACGCCTCTGTTTGCTTTTCCACTTTCGGGGGAAGCATCCCGCCAGATAATTATTGAAAGTTCCTCGGAACTTATTCCTTTTTGAGGATTACTGATGCTTTTAATTAATATCAATAAAAATATTTCTTTTAATTTGGGCGAAAGAGTTTGTGAAATTTCATTACCGCCTTTATCGCAAATACTAAAACCGCCAAAAAGATTTATTGAATTTTTTGTTTTGGTTTTTTCGGGAAGAAATATCTCACTGCCGTAATTATTTTTATTTGGTGTCTGTGATAATTTTGTTTTTCTTTTTTTGAAATAAACAAAACCTAAGCTGAGAACAATAGCTCCGATAATTGCAGAGAAAAGTATTAAGTAATAATTTTCTTTGGTATCCGTGTCTTCAATATAAACTTTTGCTGTTTCAGTGATTGGCGGATAGTTGATTGAGTAAAGCTCTACTGTGGTTGAATCAAATATTACAGAAAAAAACTCGTTTGCGGTTTTATTGTAATACAGATAATGATATATCCATTTTTCTAATTTAGAATTCCAAAAAGCATCACCAACCTTAGATGTGTTTCCTGTATTAAGGTTTAGCGTATTTAAATATATTTTAAATTTATCACCTTCTTT
>JBDTRQ010000192.1:0-6766 GCA_039931535.1 Ignavibacteriota bacterium | reverse complement strand
GGAAAATCAACTGAATCTAAAATGCGTCCGCCTTCGTTCAGCCATCTGCCCTCTTCTCTTTCTTCTACTTTTATATATTCTCTTTCATAACTCTTATTAAGAATGTCTATAAACTTATCCTTTGCATCTGATAAAAGAATTTTATCCTGCGGTCTCTTTGGTCCGGCTATTGACGGCTGTATATCACTTAGTTTGAGATTTAAAACTTTTGTGTATTCAATTTTGTCTTCATTTTCACGCCACAACAAATTTGTTTTCAAATATTTTTCAACTGTATCAATATGCTGTTTGGTTCTCCCTGTAATTTTTAAATACTCAAGTGTTTTAGCATCCGGTGGGAAGTAAGTTATCGTACAACCGAATTCGGGAGACATATTTGAAATAGTTGCGCGATCTGGAACAGTAAGATTATTTAATCCATCACCAAACACTTCAACAAATTTTCCAACAACTCCTTCTTTTCTTAAAAGTTCGGCGATAGTTAAAACTAAATCAGTTGATGTAGTCCCCTCTTTTAATTTTCCGGAAAGTTTCAATCCGATTACTTCAGGCAGCATAATATAAATCGGCTGACCAAGCATAGCAGCTTCTGCTTCAATTCCGCCAACACCCCATCCGACAACTCCAATTCCATTAACCATTGGTGTGTGAGAGTCGGTTCCTACAAGAGTATCTGGAAAAGCGATGCCGTTTTTTATTGTTACAACTTTTGCGAGATATTCTAAATTAACTTGATGACAAATTCCCATTCCCGGAGGAAGGACTTTAAAATTTTTAAATGAAGAATTCGCCCACTTAAGAAGCGAGTATCTTTCATTATTACGATGATACTCCATCTCAACATTTTTTTGTAACGAATAGGCAGTTCCGTAATAATCAACCTGAACTGAATGATCTATAATTAAATCAACAGGAATTTGCGGATTTATATTATGCGGATTTCTATTTTTACGTTTCACCTCAGATCTAATTGATGCAATATCCACAACCGAAGGAACGCCGGTAAAATCCTGCATCAAAACTCTTGCAGGTAAAAATGGAATTTCTTTAGATGCTGGCTTTGGTTTCCAATTTAAAATTGTTTGAAGGTGTTCATCAGTAACACTAAAGCCATCGTAATTTCTGATAATATTTTCAAGAAGTATTCTGATGGAGAAAGGAAATTTCTCGATATTATAATTCTTTTTATTGAGTTCTTTTAAACTGAAAAAACTTAATTCGCCATTAGCTGTGGATAATGTTTTTTTAATCTGTAAATCTTTTCCACTAAATCTATTTTGAAGCTGCTGTTTCATATTAACTTTTCTCCAGCGTTTGATTAATTAACTTATCGTTATATCCGGAACTACTAATAAAATATTTTCTAATGAAAACAATAAATGCTATGAGAGTAGTATAGTAAATAAAGAATGGGATGATATAATCTATCAAGCCCAGGTTGAGCATTATTGAAATGATGATTAACTGGAAACCAAGTCCATACAATGAAACTAAGGTCATAAACCAATTGGGAAAGTTTTTTATTTGCGAAGCCGATTTGTCCAGGCTATAAATTATTCTGTCAAAAAGACTATATAATATTGTGTAAACATTAAACATTAAATTAACAGTACGCTGGCTTTCACCAACAAAAGCTTTTGGAGCTTTAGTTTCAAAAATTCTACTTGTATCATCTCCTTCAGAAGAATTATTTCTTAATATCACATAATAAAAATTATAAAGAGTTCCTTGAAATTGAATTCCCAGAAAGGCTATGAAAGAATATAAAAATGCATAGTTGGTTTTATAACCAATCGCCGTTATTATTAAAAAATTTAAAATTATATCGGATATGGAATCAAGATATCTTCCGGTGTAAGATGGAGTATTTTTTACGCGCGATAATTCTCCATCTGCAGCATCAAGAATAGATTTTAAAATCAGGAATACACCTGCGGCTAAATAATAACCTTGTAAAATAGAGAGGACAGCAAGCAGGCCGGATATTGTAAATAATATTGTTACTTTGATTGGTGTTAGTCTTGAATCTTTGAGGCTATTAGCAATTAGTATTGCTGTTGATCTCCCGTAATCGGATAAATCTAAAAATCGATATTCTTTTGAGAGTTTTGGCATTTCTTAAAATCTATTTTAAATCATGTTATATATTCACGGGAATCCGGATGAAACCTGGATAAAACAAAAAAAATGATAAATCTGAATCATATTTTCCTGATTATTAATTCTTCTGATTAATTTTTTGAAACAACATTATATTAAGTTATCGGTTGAATAATTGTAAGAATAAAAACAGCTTCCTCCAATGCTACAACATCGTGAGGAATTGTTTTTTCCAAAACAATTAATTCATTTGCACCTGCATTTATTTTGTCATCACCTGCAATAAAGTTAATCTTGCCTGATATCATTAAAAGAGTTATTGGTCCTTCAACTGTGTGTTCTTTTAATGTAGTGTTTTTGCGCAATGATATCAGCACCACACGAAGCCTTGAGTTTTTTTGCAGAGTAACTGCGTTACGATCCCCATCTTTCCATGCAGTTTCGTTTTTCAATTTTTCAATTTCTTTTTCAATTGAAAAAGACAATAATGGTGCTCTAAGAGTTCTTTCTCCTAAAGTTGGTCTTTCATGGGTGCTCATAATTATGCTCCTTTTTTTAAGTTTAACTGATAGAACATAAGCATTCATTATATATTAATCTTTGACTTAAGTCATAACAATTCAATTATGAAGTGAGATTACTTAAAGCTTGTGGTATATTAAAAGAAGAAATCCCCAATTTATTTGATAAAAATAAAACTTCAGTTCTGGGAAACAATCGATTCAAAAAGTTCGTATAAATTAAAGCTTTTCAAACACTTAATGAGGCATCTGAAAAATTATGATGTTAATTAAAAAATTAACGAATCGATTTTGTTTTAATTTTATTTAAGTTTTTGTTCTGTCAAATGATAATTTTTATTTTTATATCGCTCTTTAACTTATTGAAAAACATAATGACCAAACTTTATCTTACAGACCTAAGAGTTTTTAGGTAACTGCTGTTATTAACTTCCTGATGTTGTAAACTAATGCACTCATAACTAATTCAAATCTGTTTCGCATTATGTCATAATAACTGCCTCTTTGTTACTGAAATACTTATTTCATAAAAATAATAGGTCTTCCAATATTCATAATTATTAATCTCTTTTTTATCCTATCATTTTCTTTTCCAGCTCGATAGCTTCAGGAAAAAGTATATTGTTTTCAAGATGAATATGTAAGTGCAAGTCTTCTTGAAATTCTTTTAGCAATGAGTAAGTCAAACGATAAGTATTGCAGCCGTCATCCGGTGTAGTGTAGTTGCTTGATAATTGAGCAATTTTTTTAAATCGCTCGCCTTCAACATCGTGTTCGCTCATCATAGCTTGAATTGGATTTTGCACCGAACCAAACTGAGGTGGACTTACTTTTTCTTTTTTCTGTTTTGCTGACATCATTTTTCTTATATAGGGAAATAAAATCAACTCTTCTTTTTTCATGTGCATTGCTAATTCACCAGCAGATTGATTGAACTGCTCATTTATTTCAAACAATTCCGGATGATTATCGCCGTGCACTTTACAGAGCTTTGCAAGATATTGTTTTAAATCCGGCGTTCTTTCTTCTACATAGCGATGATGTTTTTTTTCGATATAGTCTGCTAGGAGATCAAGCGGCCACGATTTAAAATCAATTGACCCGCTATTGTCCTGGCTTTTAATTGAAATGAGTTCAGTAGTTATCTTTTCTGAATTGATACTTTTTTTATCAACTACTTCTTTAAAATTTTTATTCCCATTGCAGCAAAAATCAATTTTATAAGACTCAAATATTTTTGCAGTCCTATAATCTTCAGCCACAATTTCTGCTATAGATTTACTATTAAAATCGCTCATAACTTTTCCTTTATATTTTATTTAACAAATTTAATTTCTGAATCATTTTCCATTATCACAATTGATTTGAATCTATCTTTAATGGCTAAAGAGTGACGAACTCCTGCCGGAATAACAAATACATCATTCATCTCCAAATGATTTATGGAATTATTTATTTTCAGATCCGCCGCTCCTTCCTGAATAATCACCACCGCTTCTTTTGTACTAATATGCTGCGGCATTATCATTCCCGCTTCGCCCGTTACCTGATAGGCTTTATATTGTTCGCCTTTGGTGAGTGGAATTAATTGCGGTCGGTTTTGTTTTTCAATACTCGAATTCATTTTATTTCCTTTCTCTTTGAGAACACTCCATTAAATAAAATTAGTAAGTAATCCAGTTACGACTTTCTTTTCTCAGCAGGATTATATGTTTTTCTTTAATCGCCGTTTTAAGTAGTCTTCCAAGAAACCCGACAAAAGTAACTTTCTTAAAAATCGGTAAAGCCAACCATCCAATAGCCAAATGTTTTCCGAGACTGACAACTTCACCAAGGACTTTTGGGTGATAAGCTTTTTTAGGTTTGCCAAAAATTTCGGCGCAAATGTTTTCTGCAGCCAATCTTCCCTGCTGAAGTGCAAACTGAGCAGCAGCAGGAACAGGCTTGCCTGTAACCGGATTAATTGCGTTGGCGCTATCGCCAATTGCATAAATATATTTATTACCCTCTGCTTGTAAATTTTCGCTGACCATAACTCTTCCGGCGGGTCCTGTTTTTAAACCGCCGCGTTTCATCAAATCAGAAACTCTAATTCCACCTGTCCAAATAAAATTTTTTGTAATAATTATTTTTCCATTTTCAAGATGCACTTCGTCTTCAGTTCGTTTTACAATTTTGGAATGTAAAAGAACTTTAACTCCTTTATCTGTAAGTCTTCTTTTAATTTTTTCAGAAAATTCTTTATCCATAAATGGAACTAATCTATCCGAGGCTTCAATCACAATAATTTCTAAGTTACTTTTGTCTATGCTAAAATTGGAGACACATTTTGATGTATGATCTGCTAATTCTCCGGCAAATTCCACACCCGATAAACCTCCGCCGCCAATTACAAATCTTAAATTTTCTTTTCGGATATCTTCATTTTTTTCGGAAGCTGAAACAGCACAAATATTTGAGATGTGTTCATAAATTTTATCAGCATCATATAAAGTTTGTAAAGGAAAAGAATGCTCTGCCATTCCGGGGATATTATAGTAATTAACTTTACTGCCGATTGCAATTATCAGAAAATGATACGGCAGTAATCTATCGTTTATCTGAATAGTTTTATTTTCTACATCAATATTTTTTACTTCACCAAGGTGGAATTGAATGTTTTTATTTTTCAGAATTTTGTACAATGGAATTGATACTTCTGCATTGCGTACGGCGGCTTCGTGCAGTTGCGTTTTAATTGTGTGGAATGGAAATTTATCAATAAGGTGTACCTTAAAAAAAACATTCTTCTTTAATAGCCTTGCTAATCGCAGTGCTGCAGTAAGTCCACCATATCCTGCACCTATAATTACGATATTTTTCACGCTGCTATCATCATCATTTAGTTCAGTTACATTTGTGTGTGCATCTTCTTTTTTTTGATCGAAGAATTTTGGGAGGAGTTCATTGAATGTTTCTCTGTAATGAGCACGGGCAACAATATGATCTCTTCCTCTGTATTCAATCAGCATAAACTCATCAAGAAACTTTTCGATATATTCTCTTGTTAATTTTTCCATTTCGAACAATGTCTTTCACTCCATCTTGAATAATCAAGTTTTTACATTTTCCCTATTGCGTCCATAGGACAAACACTAATACATCTAATTTTACCAAATCCTTCACACTCATTACAGATTTCCGGCACGATGAAAAAGTGTTCATTTGAAATAGCCGAATGAACGATTTCATTTAATTTATAATTATCACCAGGTTCATAAACTGCCTCGGTCGGACATTCAACAGCACATGCTCCGCAGTTAATACATTCATCATTAATTATCATTGTCATTTATAATTTTTTCTCCTTTAGAATTTCATCTAATCAGATAACATTTATTCTTTTTAATATTTCTTTTGAGCAATCCATCCACCGTGTATAAATGAACTATAAATGCGATTGATTTTCTCAAAACTCGTTTCTGATAATAGCTCCTGTAATTCCTGTTCATTAATAAAACTTTTCTCGCCAGCTTGATGTGCTATCTTATTCACTAACTCTGAAGGTGATCCGCTAAGTTTCATAAAATTTTTCCAGGATTCTGACATATAATTATATTCCACACTATCAGGATCACCATATTGATCTATAATAATAAACTTTGCGCCGGGTTTTAATCTTTTCGAGATATTTCTTAACAGAGATTTTGATCTTCAGCATCTTGAATAAATCTCAGCACAAAAATCAATGTTGCAAAATCATAGTTATCTTCTTCAGGTAAACCATCTACAAAACCCTGATGTAACGAAACACGATTATTGAGTTGGTATTCATCAACCTTTGCTTTAGACATTTTAATCATCTCTTCAGAAGGATCTACACCTGTAATTCGCCAATTCGGCATAAGGGTTCCAAATGTTTTTAATTCCATTCCTGTTCCGCATCCAACTACCAGAATATTTGCAGACTCCGCATTATCCTTTGTTAAAAGAGATAGTACCATAGTAAAAAGCTGATCGTAACCAAAGACTGCTTTACGTGCAAGTTCTTCATATGCTGCGGCATTTTTTGAATTAAAATTTATACCGTTTTTATTTTCAGCCATTTAAAACTTTTCTCCTTTTGCTTCACGAATCTGGCTCCCAACTCCACGAATTCTTCCCCA
>JBDTRQ010000191.1:0-2967 GCA_039931535.1 Ignavibacteriota bacterium | reverse complement strand
GAATGCATTGATTTCATCATCAGAAAACATTGGACCAAGATAAGAACCTTTTTGTGTATCAGTTTTACCATCAGCTGTTCTTGGTTTGTTGTGATATTTATACCAGCCAATTAATGCTGCACCAAGCGCTCCGCCCGCATCTCCTGCAGCCGGTTGAATCCAGATGTTTTCAAATGGTCCTTCTCTTAATAATCTACCGTTTGCAACGCAGTTTAGTGCTACTCCGCCTGCAAGACATAGATTCTTTAATCCTGTTTCTTTGTAAACGTGATTACCAAGTTTAAGTACAATTTCTTCCGTTACTTCCTGCAATGATCTTGCAATATCCATTTCCTTCTGAGTAAGATTCGTCTCAGCTACTCTTGGCGGACCTCCGAAAAGTTTATTGAACTTTTCATTGGTCATTGTAAGTCCCTGGCAGTAATTAAAGTAATCCATATTCATCCGGAATGATCCATCATCTTTTACATCGATCAGATGATCATAAATAAGTTGCTTATATTTTGGTTCACCATAAGGCGCCAAGCCCATTACTTTATACTCGCCGGAGTTTACTTTGAATCCTGTATAATAAGTTAATGCAGAATAAAGTAACCCAAGCGAATGCGGGAATTTAATATCTGCAAGAAGCTGAATATCATTTCCATTTCCGATTCCGTAGCTTGTTGTTGTCCACTCGCCTACTCCATCCATTGTAAGGATTGCAGCTTTGTTGTATGGTGATGGATAGAATGCTGATGCAGCGTGGGATTCGTGATGTTCTGGAAAAATAATTTTACCAGAATATCCAAGTTTATCTTTAATCATCTCCTTCATCCACAGCTTTTCCTTTATCCACAAAGGCATTGCTTTGATAAAAGATTTTATTCCAACAGGTGCGTAGGTAAGATATGTTTCAAGCAATCGCTCAAACTTTAAAAATGGTTTATCATAAAACGCTACAAGATCAAGCTGTTCAGCATTTATCCCGGCATCCTTTAAACAAAACTCAATTGCTTTTTGCGGAAAATTGTGATCGTGTTTTATTCTTGTAAATCGTTCTTCCTGTGCGGCTGAAAGTATTTCACCATCCTTTACAAGACATGCTGCACTATCGTGATAAAATGCTGAGATACCAAGGATATACATTTATGGAATCACTTGTTGTTGTTGTTGATTTTTTATCCATTGCTCAGCCCAATCTACGTTCGGGGCAATTAATGGAACGGCTGTTATCTTTCCGCCAAATCCTAAAAACCTCATTCCAAAACTTGGTAAGGATGTTACTTCAATTTTTTCAAGCAAATCAAGATTAAGACTAACACCATATTTAACGGCAAGCTTATAAGTAAAATCTGTTATCTTATTATAAAGCTTATAATTTGTTAAATCCTGTTTATACTGTTCTTTAAATTTTTCAAAAGGCTTTGGCGGAATAACCTTTGCATTCTGTTTATCAATCAACTTAAAAATAGAATATCCTTCATCTAATTTTAATGGACCATAAACATCACCAACATTCATGGTAGCAGCTTTTCTGCCAATTTCTCCATGCTGGCTGATTGGAAACAAACCATACTCACCACTGTTTTTCTTTGTCCACTCTCGCTTATTATATCTTTGAGCAAGTATTTTGAAATCGATTCCATTTTTTAGATCATCATAAATTTTATCAACCGTTTCGACACTGTCAGTTAATATCTCAATAATATTTACAATCATTGGATAAGATTCTGGCTGATTGTTTTTCTGATAATAGCTGTAAACTTCATCATCAATTACGGTAACCGAATCACGGAACTGATCTTTTAAATATTGGAACAAATAATTTTGTTTCCACATTTCAACGTCGTTCTTTACTTCAGGTAAATTGCCGTATCCTTTTTTAAATCCTTCACGATATAATAGTTCTCTTTCAACATCTTTTCTTATCCTAGTATCTAAAGATGCTCTTATAAAATTTATTTTGTAGTCTGTTGCGTTGTAGCCATCAAAAATAAGGCTGCGCAAATATTCTTTAAAAGTAATTGGATTTTCATCAAGCAGAATAAAAGATTTACTTAATAATTCTTTCCCAAAAACTTCTTCCATTTTAAGTAAGTCTGCAGGTTCCAAATTTATAAGATCACCATCTTTAATAAAAAAGTTTTTCTTTTTGTATTCAAATAAAGATGAAATGTTTTGTGATAATGTTTCAAAAAGTTCTGGATTAACCTCTGCCTTTTTATCCTTAAAAAACTCAGCATAAAATACTTTTTGTTGTTCAATCAATTTTCTTGCTTCAATAGTTTTGCGAACATTTTTTATTGCATCTTCTCGTGCATTTGAACCGGCTAATACTTCTTCAGATTTATTTACAAGATAAAATATATACCATCCATCGGGTGTTAAAATAGGTTTAGTAAATTCATTTATCTTAAGATTAAAAAGGACTTGCTCCACACTATCATCCATTTGTCCAAATACTATTTCAACAGCAGTTACTTGTTCATCTTTTTCAGGACTTTCTGCAAGAATCGAATCAAATGGAATTCCATCTTGAAGAAGTTTATATAAATTATTCATCTCCTCATTATCGTAAGAAAAAAGATAACGCACATATAACTTTGATGAATTTCTTTTTAGTCCTTCGGCTAATTCGCTTTCCGAAATAACAACTTTATCCATAATTTCTTTTTTAAACAGCGCATCACGGATAAACATTTTTTCAAATTCATTTGCCGCAAATTTTATTACTTCGGTCGTATCCATACTCCTTGATAGAGCCTCAAGCGACCAAAGTTTTTCTGCAATCAGTGAAAATAAAAATTCAATTTTTTGGGATTCAACTGCGATTTTTACCTGGCGATTTATTCCCGGTGTCATCTCAAATCGTTCAAGAAATTCTTTATCGGATATCGAAATATTTCCAACTCTTGCTACTGATTTATCCAGAAAACCTTGCGCATGCAATCCGAATGTAAACAAAACAATCAGCAAGCTTATGTA